>CAKSPP010000017.1 GCA_934481505.1 uncultured Eubacteriales bacterium | reverse complement strand
GCACTATGTAGGGAATATTCGGTCCGTGGAAAATTACTTTTCCGTCTTTGTCGGTCTGAACTTCGTCCCAATGGTTTATATCGTCATATTTTCCGTTCAGATATTCCGAAAAATCTCCCCAGGAAAGATTTACCGAAAAATGAACGGAATAGCCTTTCTTTTTCCACGAAGAAATTTTTTTCTTCGCTGTTTTGAAGTCGCTTTTGATTATTACAGTTCCTGCGTTTAAGTCTATTTCGGGGCAGTATGCTTCCGACGTATAGAACGCAATATTCCGTTGATTTGTCTCAGCGTTGTTCATTTTCGGCGTTTCTCCTTAATTTTATCAGCTTTATTTTATCATATAGACCTGCTGTTTACAAGCGAGTTGCTATTTTTATCATAAATTTGTTGAAAAAGTATGTTATCATATCAAAAAAGATCGAACGGAAGAGTAATATGGATAAGGTCTATACGTTTTCAATACATACCCTCGGCTGTAAGGTGAACAGCTACGAATCAAATGTAATTTGCGAAAAATTTGAAGAAGAGGGCTTTAAGAGAGTGGATTTCGGCGAGCCTTCGGATGTCGTTATTATAAACACCTGTGCAGTGACGGAAGAAAGTGCGAGAAAAAGCAGACAGTTTGCCCGCCGTGCAAAAAGGGAAAATCCAGACTGCGTGCTTGTCGTTGTCGGGTGCTATTCGCAGATATGCGACGACGGAAGCCTCGATTTTGCCGACGTTGTTTACGGCTCGAAAAACAAGTCGGAAATTGCTTCGACGGTAAAACAGTTTATTGAAAACGGCGAGAGAATAGTTAAAGTTTCGGATATGACAAAGCCCGTTGATTTCGAAAAAATGCTTGCCGACCGCGACGACAGGGTGAGGGCGACCGTCAAAATTCAGGACGGCTGCAACAATTTCTGCACCTACTGCATAATCCCTTACGCACGCGGCAGAATCCGCAGCAAGGATATAAACGAGGCTTATGACGAAATTAAAGCCCTTGTTTTTTCGGGATATAAAGAAATCGTCATTACAGGAATACATCTGACAAGCTACGGGCTTGACGGCAAAGACTACGGACTTTGCGACTTGCTTGAAAGAGTCGATAAAATCCCCGGAATAAAAAGAATCAGGCTCGGCTCTCTCGAACCGAAATTCATAACCGAGGAAACCGTTGAAAGGCTCTCAAAACTTACCCACCTCTGTCCGCATTTCCATCTTTCGCTGCAAAGCGGATGCACAGAAACTCTCAAAAGAATGAACAGACGGTATACCGCCGAAGAATATAAACACGCCGTCGACCTTTTGAAACAGACTTTTGAAACGGTTGCGATAACGACCGACGTTATAGTCGGATTTAGCGGCGAAACCGACGAAGAATTCGAGAAAACCTGCGATTTTGTTAAAGATATCGGCTTTTCGAAAATTCATCTCTTCCCGTTTTCACCGCGAAAGGGAACCGTCGCTTATACAATGGAAAAGGTGCCCGACAACATAAAAACCGAAAGAATGAAAGTTATAGGTGAAATAGAAAAAGACCTTGAAGAAAATTACCGTTCTGCTCTTATAGGAAAAACACGCGAAGTTCTTATCGAAAAAAGCGGAAGAGAATTTTCGGTAGGGCATACCGTCGATTATGTAAAAGTAAAAGTCAAAAAGCCGATTGAAATAAATTCCATGGTCAACGTTATTATTACGGGAACCGAAAAAGATTCCTGTATCGGCGAAATGATATGAAAAAGCCCCGGTATTAGCTACCGGGGCTTCAATTTTTATTTCCAGATTTCCGCGAAAATCGGTTTTGTTATTTTGTTCAACCTGTCTTCGATATCGGCAAAGGCTATTTCGTCGTTCATAAAGACTATTTTGCTGATATTAACAAAGGAAGCTGTCGCGAAACAGAGCGGAATCTGAAATCCTTCGGTTGACGGATCGGCGTTTATTACCGCACCTTCACCGTTTTCGTAAGGATTTACCGCATTGTGTCCTGCGTGCTTTGACATATTGTAAATATGCTTGAATAATGTCTTTTCCCAAACGGTCTTTTTCAAAATTCCCGAAAAAGATTTCTCGTTTTCTTCAAGGTTGAAGCCGAGCCACCAATAGGGACGGAAAACTCCGTCGGAAAGGAACTTTATATGCTTCGTCTTAAGCGACGAATAGGTCCTCTGCTTTCTTGCAACCGCGTCTTCAAGCCCTGTTCTTGTCTCTGCGTCCGTCGCTCCGTCTTTGAGAAAAGAAAGCAATTTTATGCTGTCGACAATGGACGAAAGCTCAATATTATCGAAATATCTTTCGGCAATGCCCTCGTCGTTCTTGTTTTTCTCGATAAAAGAGAGGAGAACGGAGGCTTCGAACAGCTCGCCCGCAAGAGTCATTGCTCCGTCGGCAAAACCGTTATAAAGCAGCGTGTATATTTCTTTGATATATAAGACTGCCTTTCCGAAGAAATCGGTAAGCAGAGCCTGATAGTCTTTTTCGGACGATTTTGCTGCAATTTCGGAAAACCTTTCTTCGGTTGCCGAAACAAGCTCGCAAAGCTCTTGGTAATGCCATCTCTGCGAGTTGCTTTTTAATATCTGAGGGTCGATAGAAAACATTTTAACTCCTGTTTATTTGTGGTTCGACTGCCATCTCCAGCTGTCTCTGCACATATCTTCAAGCGTCTTTTCGGCTTTCCAACCGAAGAGTTTCGCTGCTTTTTCGGGGTTTGCGTAACATTCCGCAATGTCGCCGGCTCTTCTCGGAGCTATACGGTAAGGAATTTTGATTCCGTTTACTTTTTCAAATGCGTGAACAATGTCAAGAACGCTGTATCCGACGCCCGTGCCGAGGTTTACGGCTTCAAGTCCGGGATTCTTTTCGATATATTTTATTGCGGCAACGTGTCCTTTTGCAAGGTCGACAACATGAATATAATCTCTTACGCCGGTTCCGTCATGGGTTTCATAGTCGTCACCGAAAACATTGAGTTTTTCGAGTTTTCCTGCCGCAACCTGAGTGATATAGGGGAGGAGGTTATTCGGAATACCGTTCGGCTCTTCTCCGATAAGGCCGCTTTCGTGAGCTCCGATAGGATTGAAATATCTTAAAAGAACGACGGAAAGGTCGTTATCCGCATGGTGAACATCGGTCAAAATCTGCTCGATCATGAGTTTCGTTCTTCCGTAAGGATTGGTGCAGGAAAGAGGCATTGTTTCGTCAATGGGAACTCTTTCGGGCTTTCCGTAAACGGTTGCGGAAGAGCTGAAAACGAAGTTCTTAACGCCTTTTTCTTTCATTACTTCAAGAAGAGTGAAAGTGGTGTCGAGATTATTTCTGTAATATTTGAGCGGGAGCTGAACGGATTCTCCGACAGCCTTAAATCCTGCGAGGTGAACGACCGAGGTGATTTCGTTTTCGTCGAAAACCTTTTCGAGAGCCGCTTTGTCCGCGACGTCGATTTTGTAAAAAGGAATTTTTACTCCGGTAATAGTGAAAAGTCTGTCGATAACATCGGGTTTGCTGTTCGAAAGGTCGTCCGCAATGACGACGTCATATCCCTCTTTGATAAGTTCGACGGCAATGTGAGAACCGATATATCCGGCACCGCCTGTAAGTAAAACAGCCATAATAATACCTCCGTAAACTATTTTTATATCTGTATTATATAATGCGTGTTATTCGATATCAAGCACAAATTTTTGAACTTTTGGTTTGTTTTTCTTGTCGAAAACAAAAGACGAAAAAAATAATATAAAGTTGACAATTTTTTCAATTTTTCCTATTGATTTCGAGGATAAATTGTGTTATAATAATTGAGCTGTAAAGATTTGCGCCATTAGCTCAGCTGGATAGAGCGTTTGGCTACGGACCAAAAGGCCAGGGGTTCGAATCCCTTATGGCGCGCCAGAAAGAAGCACGCCCGTCGTGCTTCTTTCTATTTTACAAATACATTATTGTGTGAAAGGATCAAAACCGAAATGCAGAAGATAATTATTTGAGTCTTTCATTCAATATTGTTTCTTCTGCAATCGGTAATCCGATTGCTTTTTTTATTATATAGCGTATTGATTTCTTCGCTTTTGCTTGCCGGAAGGTCGGATAAGTGAATAGTGAAGAGTGAATAGTGAAAAAGTAAAATCGACATATGTCGATTTTGGAAGGAGGAACATAAAATGGACGAAAACATCTTTGAAAAATCCGTTGAAGAGATCAAAGAAGAGGCTCTGACTTATCTTGAAGAAAAGAAATTCAAGGATCTCAGAGAATGTCTTGTCAATCTCAATCCCGCGGACATTGCGAACCTTATGGAAAGCATGCCGGAGGAGTCCATACCGTTAGTGTTCCGGATTCTTCCGAAAGACGCGGCGGCGGATACTTTTGCGTATCTTGATAACGATATTCAGGAGATCCTTATCAAAGCGTTCAGCGACTCCGAACTTAAACAGGTCATCGACGAACTTTATCTTGACGACGCCGTCGACCTTGTTGAAGAAATGCCCGCAAATGTCGTCAAAAGAATAATAAAAAATGCGTCTCCCGACGTCAGAGCCCAGATAAACGAACTTCTCAACTACCCGAAGGACAGTGCCGGAAGCATTATGACGACGGAGTTTGTCGACCTTAAAAAGGATATGACCGTCGCCGAAGCGTTTGAGAGAATAAAGAAAACGGGCGTCGACAAAGAAACGATATACACCTGTTACGTCACCGATAAAAACAGACTTCTTTTAGGACTTGTCACCGCAAAAAAACTTCTGCTTTCCGACTCTACCGATATAATCGAAGATATAATGGAAACGAACGTTATTTCGGTTACGACGGTTGAAGATAAAGAGGTTGTCGGTAATATTTTCAATCACTACGATTTCCTTGCTCTGCCTGTTGTTGACGAAGAACACCGTCTTGTCGGTATAGTCACCGTCGATGACGCTATCGACGTTATCCACGAAGAGACCGAAGAGGACTTCGCCCGTATGGCGGCTATAACCACAGCCGAGGATTCCTATCTTAAAACTTCGGCTTTCAAACATGCGAAAAACAGAATTCCATGGCTTATTTTGCTGATGTTCACATCAACTATAACCGGAAGTATCATTTCGGGATTTGAAGAAGCAATTTCCGCTCTTCCCGTTATGGTATCGTTTATTCCTATGCTTATGGATACCGGAGGCAACTGCGGTTCACAGGCTTCCGTCACGAT
This sequence comes from uncultured Eubacteriales bacterium, assembly GCA_934481505.1. Taxonomy (GTDB): domain Bacteria; phylum Bacillota; class Clostridia; order Oscillospirales; family UBA644; genus Geddesella. The sequence goes on along the minus strand of CAKSPP010000017.1, from coordinate 9,171 downwards.
AATCCGCGGACTTGCACTTGACGAAATCAAAATCAAAGACATCTTCAAGGTTATCTGGAAAGAATTTTCCATATCCCTTATGGTCGGAACCGCTCTTGCCGTATTTAACTTCTTCTGGATATGGTTCGTTTCGGGACAGATGATAGTCGGTGCGGTCGTTGCCGTAACTCTTTTTGCGGTTGTTATTCTTGCCAAGTTTATCGGCTGTTGTATGCCTATTCTTGCAAAAGCCGTACACCTCGACCCCGCACTTGTGTCGTCTCCGATAATCACGACGATAGTCGATATGTGTGCCGTTACCATCTATTTCACGATAGTAACCTTTGTAATGGGAAAATATATGTAAAAAAAGCACCTCGTTTAGAGGTGCTTACATATTAGCCGATATATTTTTCAACGTCGCCGATTGTCTTTATTTCCTGAATTTCATCATCGGGAATCGTTATTCCGTAATCGTCTTCGAGGGTCATAAGAAGTTCGACGACATCAAGGCTGTCAGCTCCGAGGTCTTCGATTATTCTCGTATTCTCGTTTATTGTGGACGGATCTTTCTTGAACTGTTTTGCCAAAAGTTCTATAAGTTTTTCTATTGTCATAAAAAGTCACCTCTAAAAAATCTTTTTGTCATTTTATCATAAAAAAGGCGTTTTGTCAAGTATTTTCGCCTTTTTGCGGCAAATTCCCGGTAAGCAATTCGACTGCACGCTCTATTGAGTCTTTGCTGTTTTTCCAGCTTTCTTCTTTATATCGGTAATCGAATTTTTTGCAGAACCAGTCGATATCCTCGCGGACAGCTGCGGTTTCGCTTTTTAATATCGCGGAAATGTCGTCGCATAAAACGGGAAAGCGTTTTTTCGGCATTTCTTTTTCGGCAACCGTCAGAATTTCGGCGGCGTGCGAAAAACAAAGCTTGCTTTTTCGCAATTTATCGGCGAAACTTTCGTCGTTTTCGTAAAGCCATACAAGGTTTTCGCAAACCGCAAAAAAGGACGCGTCAAGTCGTCTGCAAATGTAACAGTCGCGGTCAAGCTCTTTTATATATTTTGCGAGAGCCGCTCCTGTTTTCTTTTGCAACGTTGCGGAAATTTCTTCAAGATGCGATTGCAGGATAAGGGCGACGGGATGTCTTTTTCCGTTGTTTGCAATCATCTCGAAATGCCTGAAGCAGAAGCCCTGTTCGTTTGTTTTTACTCTTACCGACGGCTCCATCATCGAAGCTCCGGTAATTCTTTCGATTTCGTTTTTTTCAAGCGTCTTTTTCAGACGGCAAAGGGGACAGCCGTCGTGATTTTCAAACGCTTCGTTTATGGGAATCGTATAAATATGTTCTTTCATGTTTTTCACTCCGTTCGGGACTATTATACATTAAAGCCGACGGAAAATAAAGAGGGAGAGGAATAATACTGTGAAAATTTCACAAATAGGGGAGAAAACCGTAAAAATTACCGGCGTTGATATTTCTCTTAAAGACACTTTCGACTGCGGACAGTGTTTCCGCTGGAACGAATATAAAGACGGATATGTCGGCGTCGCGAAGGGAAAAGTTTTGTATGCTTATCAGAATTCCGACGGACTTTTTCTTGAAAACACCGACAAAGAGGAAGTCGAAAAAATGTGGCTCGATTATTTCGATCTTAATACCGATTACGACGAAATTATCGGAAAAATCCCCGAAGACGATACATATTTGCGAACTGCGGCGGAATGCGGTAAGGGAATAAGAATACTTAAACAGGAACCGAATGAAACCGTAATTTCATTTATTGTTTCCGCAAACAACAATATAAAACGAATAAAAGGAATAATCGAACGCTTTTCGGAAAAATACGGCGACGAAATTTCTTTTGACGGCGGTGTTTATCATACTTTTCCGTCGGTTGACAAGCTTTATGGCATAAAAGCCGAGGATATCGCGTTTCTTCATGCGGGTTACCGCGACAAATATCTTGAAGACGCTTTTGAAAAGCTCAATAAAATTGATTTTGCGAAGGTTTCCGAAGAAGAACTTCGAAAAACGCTTCTTTCGGTTAAGGGGGTCGGCCCCAAGGTCTGCGACTGCATTCTCCTTTTCGGATTTTCGAAATACGACGCTTTCCCGAAAGATGTATGGATAAAAAGAGTTTTAAGAGAGCATTACGGCGAGAATTTCGACCCTGTGTCCTTCGGCAAATACGCCGGAGTGTATCAGCAATATATGTTCCACTACGCAAGAAATATAGAAGAATAAAAAATACCGGTTCAACTGATGAACCGGTAAATTTTTTTATTTGAGTATTTTGATTTTTCCGATAATCGGAAGAACTTTTGCTTTGCCCTGTGCCGCATTTATTATTCCGAGAATAGCAAATACAAGGAAGAGAACGTCAACAAGTCTGAATATAAGGTTTATGAGCCAAACGACTGCAATAACTCTCCATAAAAGAACGCCGAGAATACCTCCGACAATTGCGGAAATAATCCACCATATCGTTTCGACAATACAGAGGACAAGTCCCTGATTTGCATGGAAACGTGCGAATTTCGAATCCTTTGCCGCAAATATCGGAATAAGAACAAGCCAGGAAAGGTAAGCGAGAATTGCGAATACCTTATTGTCCGAAATGTCCTTCTGGTCGAATTCGGAAGTGGTGTCTTCCGTGTCGTTTATTTTTGATACTTTTTCGGTAAAGTCGGCTGCTGCCGCCGAAACCTTGTCTTCGGTGCTCATCTTTACGGGTTCTCCGCAACTCTTGCAGAATTTGCTTCCGTCTTCGAGTTTTGCACCGCATTTACTGCAAAATGCCATAATTTTCCCTCCGAATATATTTTTTTAAGTCATTATACTCCCAAACCGACGAATTGTCAAGAACCGATTTTAATTATTCCCGCGTCGGTAAGCAGAGGTTCTCCATTGTCGTGGGTTACCGATATGACTGTTTTGCCGACGGTTTTTGCTGCTATGAATTCGGATACCGTGGCTTTCGTTTCCGCGTCAAGAGAAGAAAACGCTTCGTCAAGCACTAAAAGATCGAAATCCGCAAGCAAAGCACGGGCGATAGCTGTTCTTCTTTTCTGACCTCCCGACAGGTTTTTTACTTTTTTATCGGAAACATCGGAAAGCCCGAGACCGTATATAACTTCGTTTATTTCTTCTTTGCTTTTTTTTGTCGCCATTCCCGCGTTTGAAAATACTGTGTGTTCGTCCGAGAGTCTGTCTTCCTGGAAAACCGCCGAAATTTTTTCGGGAACGCCCGAAACGCTTCCGCAGGTCGGCTTTATAAGCCCTAAAATGACATTCAGAAGAGAGGTTTTTCCGCAGCCGGATTCTCCCATTATGCAGGTTCTTTTGCCTATGGGAATATCCGCCGAAAATCCCGAAATGACGATTTTTTCGCCGTATTTGATTTCAAGGTCTCTTATTTTGATACAGTTCACAGTTTTTCAATTCCTTTATAAAAAAGTCTGAGGGCAAGTGCAAAAAGCTTTTCGAAAGCGACGCTCATTATTACTATAATCAAAGTCCATGTAAACATATCGGTAGTGTTGAGATACACTTTTGAATAGTATAGAGCTTCACCTATCGAGCCTTGCGGAATTCCTATAATTTCCGCGGCAACTCCCGATTTCCACGCAAGCCCGATTGCAATGCTGCATGCTGAAAATAAAAACGGTTTTATCTGCGGAAGCCAGATATAAACAAGCCTTTTCATAAAAGAAAGCTTGAAAACATCCGCCATTTGAAGCATCTTTTTGTCTACCGAGCGTATCGCGTTCAGAATGTTTGTGTAAATTATCGGCAGGACTATCATAAATGATATGAAAACCGAAAGGGAAGAAGAGGTGAGCCATACAAGGGCTATTATGATAAAAGAAGCGACGGGAATAGATTTTACCGTAACCATATAAGGCCACAGGATTATTTCGACAATGTGAAAACGACCTGCGGCAAGAGCCAAAACAACTCCGACGACAAGAGCGATAAGAAAGCCTGCGGCAATCCTTGAAAGACTGAACCATATTGAAGAAAAGAACGCGGGTTCTTCCCAAATGGTGAAAAGCCTTGCAAAAACATCGGTCGGAGCTACAAGAATTATCTTTTCATTCAGCAAAACGGCTGCCGCTTGCCAAAAGAGCAATGCGGCAGCAATTGAAGCTGTTTTTTGTAAAATCTTCTTATTTTTCAACATAATAGAAGTCTTCCGCGGGAAGCTGCTTTCCGACGGACGCAGGGTTGAAGTTGTAGAGAATATTGAGATATTCTTCGAGAGCGGTCTTCATTTCTTCGCCTGCAATGTAGGTGATGTTGCACTTCGGAATAGCTTTTTCGGCAACGGCTGCCTTGAAGAGTCCGAATTTTTCAACGAGAGTTGCTGCTGTTGCGACTTCGGCATTTGCATATTCGGTTGAAGCTTTGTATTCTTCGAGGAATTTCTTTACGGTGTTCGGATATTTTTCGATAAATTCTGTTCTTGCAACGACAACGCCGGTTATAAGCATGCTCTTGGTGTCGAGTTTTTCCCATTCTGCGTTGAGGTCGAGAGCAACATTAAGACCTTCTACTTTGCTCTGAGCAACGGTTACATACGGCTGGGGAAGCATTGCAACGCCGTCGCCCGAAGAAAGAACAGCGACAACTTCGGTGGGTTCGCTCTTCCATTCGATAGTTACATCATTATCGGGGTCAATTCCGTTTTCTTTGAGGATGTATCTCAGAGCGTATTCGGGGGTAGAGCCCTTGCCTGTTGCGTAAATGGTTTTGCCTTTGAGGTCTGCAACAGAGGTGATTCCGACGCCTTTATCTACGATATAAACAACGCCGAGAGTGTTTATTGCGAGAACTTTGATTTTGCCTTCGGTGTTGTTATAAAGAACGGACGCGAGGTTAGAGGGAATTGCAGCCATGTCGAGTTCGCCTTTGATAAGTTTCGGGGTTACTTCGTCGGCGGCACCCGCAACGGTGAATTCGTATTTGTTTGCGGAAGTTCCGGCTTCGTTGTCTTCCATAAGTTTTACAAGACCTATCGAAGTCGGACCTTTAAGTCCTGCTATTTTAACGGTTACTTCTTCTTTGACTTCCGGTGTCGGTTCGGGATTGTTCTTCGGCTCTTCGGCGGTTTTTCCGCAGCCTGCGAAAATTCCTATCGCAAGAAGCAAAGCAAGAATGAGTGCTAATATTTTTTTCATTTTTTCTACCTCTTCTTCAAATATATTTTACATTATAAGTGTATCATAACTATACGAGTAAATACATTGCAATTGCAACGGAATTTGTTAAGAAAAAACGAAAAGAGAAAAATATGACTGATATTGAAAGAATTTCGGAAGTTCTTTCCGGCAACAGACTGTTTTCGGGACTTTCCAAAAAAGATATCCGCAATTTTGCGGAAAGCTCGGGCTGTTTTCTCACAAAATACGGCAGGGGCGAATATGTTATGAGGGCGGGGGATATTCCGTCAACTTTCGGAATTGTCGTTTCGGGCGAAGTTACCGCTTACGGCTGCGGCAGAGACGGCAGGGAGAGTGTTATTTCCGTTCTTTCAAAGGGAGATCATTTTGCCGATATTCTCGTTGCCGCAGGCAAAAAAGAAAGCCCCGTATCTCTTCTTGTCGAAGAAAACGGGACTGAAATTCTCAATATTTCGCTTGACAGGATTTTTCTCCGCCGCAATGAGGTTTCGGATACTGTCTTAAAAAATCTGCTTGAAGTAATTTCCCGAAAATATTGGGAGCTTTTCAAAAAGATCGAATATACATCGGTTCTTTCCTTAAAAAAACGGGTTTGTATGTATCTTTCCGATATTTCCGCAGCGGCAGGCAGCTCCGAATTCAATATAAACTTTGACAGGGAGGGGCTTTCTTCCTATCTGAACGCCGACAGAAGTGCTCTTTGCAGAGTGCTTTCAAACCTGAAAAAAGAGGGTATTATCGAATACCGAAAAAATCATTTTAAGATAACAAACACGGAAAAACTCCGGGAAATTATGGGTTGATGTCTTCCGGCATTTCTTCTTTCGGCAGTATTTCCGAAATTACCGACGACGGGCGGAACTTTTGATTGAAAATTTTAAGTCCCCAATAATAAACTGCGGCAAGGGGAATGGCTACAAGGCAATACCACGGATAAACCGTCGCCGCCCATACCGATAAAAACAGTATTATTACGGGGCAGATGAAAACATAAGCGAGCATTATGAGAGCCATTGCCGATTTTTTATAATCGACTTTTACGCGGTCTCCGACTTTTGCTCCGACAAAGTTCATCGCACTTATTTCCATATCTCTTGTCGAACATACGCCTGCATTCGCACAGCCTTCGCAGGATGCCGGTCTCTTCGTTTTTATTCTTGCGGTCTCTCCGTTAAGGCCTATAACTTCTCCGCAGACAACCATATAATAATACCGCCTTTCAATGATTATAACGGTAATATTATATGCCATTTTGCCGTTTATGTCAAGAAAAATCCGATTTCGCCGTGAGTTCACAAAAAATTGACATTTATAACACCAAATAAGTACAATTACCTGCTATAATTTTTATACCAAATATTCTAACAAGGAGTGATTTTTTTTGAAGGCATTCAAACGCATTGCGGCGACTGTTCTGCTGCTTGCCATGGTGTTCTCTCTTGTCGCCTGCGGCGAGAAACCGAACAATAATACCGGCGGCGACGGCGAATATGACTTCGACGGTCAGACCATAACGATCTACTGTGACGAAAATACCGGCGGTTCAGACGGCGACAACATCTATTTGTCTTACGACTCTTCCACAACCGAAGCAGAAACTCTTAAAAAGAGAGTTGAACAGATAGAAAAAGATTATAACTGTAAGATTGAAATTAAAACTGTTTCTTCCGATATAGAAAAGCAGATTTCTTCTCTTATAGCTTCCAACAGCAAGGGCAGCGTTGATATAATCTTTGCAAGAAGCTACTATCTCCGTAAATGGGGAAATGCTGATTACCTTGTCGATATCGGAGATGTTTCCGACATCATCGACTATACAGATTCTTTCCGTTGGGGAACCAAAAGCACACTCGAACTTCTTACCTGTAACGGAAAACTTATCGGTGTAACTCCCGCTTGTTTCAGAGACCAGCTTCCTCCGTTCTACTATGTTGTAGTTTCGAACGATAAGCTTGTAACAAATGCAGGTTTCTATAAACCCAGCGTATACCTCGAAGAAGGCACTTGGGACAGAGACATGTTCGCGAAGATCGTTGAAGAATGCACAGATTCTTCCAAAGATGTATACGGTCTTGATACCGGTCTTGAAACATTCCTTACTCTTTCCATGCTTTCCAACGGAGCAAAACTCTATGACGAAACAACCGGCAAAACCGGTTTCAGAGGTCAGAATGTAGCGAACGGTCTTGACTGGGGCGTAAACTTCTTGAAGAGCCACGCTTCTCAGGTATTCCTCAACGACGACTACCATGAAAAGTTCTATGCAGGAAACGCAGCTCTCGGAACTGCCGACGCTGTTTCCACTTCGAACAAGATTGCCGCAAACACCTCTCTTTCGGGTTCGAGCATGGGCTTCACTCTTCTTAACTTCCCGAAGGGACCCGATGCAACCGACACCACAGCTCTCGGCTACATCTCCACAACCCTTAACGCTCTTTGTATTCCGACAATAGCAACCGACCCCGAGGCTTCAGCTGTTGTTATGGAAAAACTCTTTGAACCGACAGAACAGTATCCCGATTTCGAGTCTCTTAAAAACTACTACAAGACTCAGATCTACTGGAACGATTCCGACGTCGAACTCATTTATTCTCTTGCAGAAAACGCAGAGTATAACTACTGGGTCGAAGGTATGTCTACCGTTCTTGAAAACATCGCAAGTGCCGCTTATGCAAACGGTGCGAACGCAGCTTTGTCTTCTTCTCTCGGCGTTATCGACAGCCTCCTTACCAAAAACGGTATTATAGAAAATAAAGAAGGCTTTGCTACTTACTGGGATAACTGATATTCCGAAAAATAATTTAGACGGCGTTTGTAACGCCGTCTTTTTTATGAATTTTACAGATATTTACATATATTTTATTGTATTTGCCGCAGTAATATGGTATATTATCTGTATAGATAATATTTATGGGAGAGAAAAATGAAGAAGTTACTCGGACATATGCGTGCATATCTGAAAGAAACCGTGCTCGCACCTTTTTTCAAACTTCTTGAAGCGTCTTTTGAACTTGCCGTGCCTCTTGTTGTCGCAAGGATAATAGATGTCGGCATCAAGAGCGGTGACAACGGAATTATAATAACCGACAGCATAATTTTGCTTGTTCTCGGTATTGTCGGGCTTGCGTCCGCTCTCACCGCACAGTATTTTGCGGCAAAGGCGGCGATAGGTTTTGCGACAGATGTAAGAAGCCGTGTCTTCGGACATTTGCAGAGAGTTTCGTATACGTCTCTTGACCGTCTCGGAAAATCAAGAATGGTAACGACCCTTACAAACGATATAAATCAGTTGCAGACGGGAGTCAATATGGTTCTCCGTCTTCTTCTGCGTTCTCCGCTTATAGTTTTCGGCTCAATGATTATGGCGTTTACGATTGACGCGGGAACCGCGACGATTTTTGCCGTAATGATTCCTCTTCTTTTCATCTCCGTTTTTGCGGTTATGAAAATAACTCTTCCGAAATATAAAGATATTCAGACAGGGCTTGATTCAATAGTTCTTTCGACCCGCGAAAGTTTCGGCGGCGTAAGAGATATAAGAGCTTTCGGAGCAGAGGAAAAAGAGGAAGAAGCTTTTCGCAAAAAGAATTCGGCGTACAGGAAAATGCAGAATTCCGCAGGTGTTGTTTCTTCCGTTCTGAATCCGCTGACCTTTGTAATAGTAAACTTTGCGATTATCGCCCTTGTTTGGGTCGGAGCTCTGAAAGTCGACGCCGGAAATCTTTCCCAGGGGCAGGTTATCGCTCTTTACGGATATCTTTCCCAGATACTTATCGAGCTTATGAAGCTTGCCAATCTTATTGTCACGATAACGAGAAGCATTGCCGCAGGAAACAGGGTTGAGGAAGTTCTTGAAATTCCCGAAGAAAATACCGACGGAAATTCTCTTTCGGAAAGCTGCGACATCGCCGTAAAATTCGAGAATGTTTCTCTCTGCTATGACGGAGCTTCCGAAAATTCGCTTGAAAATGTTTCTTTTGAAGTGCCTCGCGGCTATACCGTCGG
>CAKSPP010000016.1 GCA_934481505.1 uncultured Eubacteriales bacterium | reverse complement strand
GACATATACTCATAATCCTCAGCAAGACCTTCTATAATATCCGTCACCTGTTTTTTTGCATAATCTTTGTCAAAAACGAACCGAACCGGACTGAAATAATTATCCGAACAACCGCACAATATCACAAGCATAAAAGCAAGAACCGCACACAGAAGCTTTTTCTTCATAAAACATCACCCCTGTCAATAAAAAATCCCATACTTTCAATCTATTTTCCAGAATTCAATAACGCCGAAAAGAAACGCCGGAATCAAAAAAATCATCGCCGGTTCACTGTATTTATCATACAGATAAGTACCTCTTTCAATATTCAAATCAAGAATTTTTAATTGAACCGAAACAGATCCGGCAAAGAAAAGAAGTACGGTCGTTATCTGCAATATTTTTGCGGCTTTTTCGAAACTCGTCAGAGGTCTTTTAAGAAAAATAATTGCAACAACAATAGTCAGCACGCCTATAATAATCCCTGTTGCTATCAGTATTTCGTTAAAAAACTTTATTTCAAACCATTGTTCGCAAAGCTTTAATATCGCAAAAATATCCCCAAAACAAGCAACGCCGAAAAATATAAACCTGACAAAATATTTTATCATTTTTTATTCCTTATGCGTAATTGAAGCTACTGAAACGACAGGAATTTTGCGTCACAGGTGACGACCACATGCGAACGCCTGCCGTAAATAACCGTTCCCATATAGTGAGTGTCTCCGTACCATTGATAGGTTTCTTTTCCGACATCACCCGAATTCCATAATTTGATTTCTTTGCCGGAGTCGTCGTAAATCACGACGGTTGAGAGTTTATGCATACCGCCCGACCGATCTATGATTTCGCCCTGATATGTTATGTAGTCCTTATATTTAAGATCGAGACATATCTGAGCATAGTCATATATGAGATAGGAGGCAATCGCAATAAAAAGAACAAACGAGAGTGCGACGAGTTTCTTATAATGACGTATCCCCCTGTATCCCCAACAGACAAGAACGACTATCACTATCATCAGAATCAAATATATAACGAGTTGAAAAGTTCTGGCAAACTGAACATGCTCAATACCTGTTTTATACATAATTTTCCTTTCGTTCTGAAAATTTTTTCGCTGTCTGTCATGAAATGTATTCAGAAAACATTGAAAAAGAAATCATAGATATTCGCAAAAACACATTCAAACAGCAAAACTCCCAATACAGATAAGGCGGTAATAAGCGTTGTGAGTTTACGCCTGTTCAAATACATCAATGAATACCATAATCCGAAAAACAAAATCAGCAATATGGCAAGAATAATTTTCTGTATCATCTTTTCACCCTAAAAAATCAAAACAACCCTTAGGTGTTTAATAAAGCAATTCGTCATAAGTATGGCAGCACTTGAACCACTTTTCCTCATCCAAACCGAGTTCGGAGGAAATTTCCTCTAAGGAATCGTAAAATTTCGACTCTCCGGTATTGAAATCAAACCCGATCCACCGAATAGTTCCGGTTCCCCCTTCCCGACAGAAAGCGATTGCGTTATCGGTATAGTTTGCAAATATATAATGGTCTTTCATGACCGGCTTTTTTGTGTAAATATCATACTCGCCGACCCAATCTTCCGGGATTTTATACAGACTCATATAGGAAATATGGTCAACAGAACATACATAATTGCAGGGAAGTTTCTCTATAAAGCAATCTCTTTCGGAATATCTCTCCCCGACTTCCATTTCGGAGATAGGCTTACTCCTGAAAAGAAGTGCAAAGCCATCGGTGATAATGTCTTCCGCAGAGCAGCCGCACAATATCACAAGCATAAAAGCAAGAACCGCACACAGAAGCTTTTTCTTCATAAACACCGCCCCCGAAATTGTCTTATTCAAATATTACACAATATCGGCGAATTTGTCAAGAGTCGAAAACGCAAACACAAAATTTTTCTTCGGAAATAAATATCCACCCGCATAGCGGGTGGTATCTCATTTGAGGGCAAAGCCCTTTCTGTTACGGCAGCAACAGCCGATCAGCCTTTTTCAATAATTTCTATGTTATTTTTCAAATAATCGATTGCCGATTCCAAGGAGTCAAAGCTGATATTCCGCCCCTTTTCGGTAATGTTCCCGACAGGCACCCGGCTGTTACGCAGAAACCTCTTTTTTATAACATAACATGAAAATTCGCCCCTGTCCGATATAATTTCAAACAAGGTTTTGCCCGGCGTTTCGATTTCCAATTCAATATTGCCGAAAACTTCTTTGTTTTCATTGAATTTCTTTACCACGCCGATATTTTTGCAAAGTTCTTCTGCGGTATCTATATTCATATAACGTTTTGTTCCTTTGATTTCAGTTTTTCAAAATTCCCTCTTTGTCCATTTTAAGAATTTCCGGGATGGAAGAAAAAACTACCAACTCATTTGAAACATTTTTGGGTTTGATCCAATAAATATCATATGGCATATATTTCCACCCGGAGACAAACTCTTTCCATGATACACCCATTTTTGAAATATCCTCAATTCCGTATCCGAAATTTTGCAACGGATCGACCCAACCCGGAGGAACATCGGGTTTTTCATAGGTATTTTCAAAAAAAGAGCTGTTTACAACTGCTGTTCTGTCAAAACTCAACTTTACCATAATGCGGGTTGCGGAATACTCTTCCGTAACTTTCTGTTCATATTCCAAAGCTTCAACTTTACAATCAAAATCTATATTCAGAAATTGAAGAAGTTCTTCCGAATTTCGGCAATTTACAGATGTCGCCTCGGGATTTTTGCAAAAAGTCTTAAAGATAAGAAAAATCCCCAGAACCGCAAGCAAAATCGCCACGCAAAAACAAATGACAAAATATCGCTTTTTCATATTATCACTTTCCTCAAATTTCATATCGTATCTTATTTGCTTCAAAGAAGTCGATATCCTTATCGGTTTCATTCAAAACAAACAGAAGTCTTTCGTGGGATATGAGTTTGAACCATATATTTCCGTTCTTGAAGAAACACAGCTCTTCGGGGAAAGCGAGTCCGTCAAAATCCGCGATACAATCCGATTTCAAAAATAATGCTTTAATATCCGCATTGCATTTCAGCGTAATCATATAACCTCTGTCAAAGTGCGTTCCCGTCTCCGGATGTTCGAAAATGACTTTATCGGCTAAAATATTTTGTTTTAACAATTCCAAAAGATTTTTTTGAAATGGATTATCTCTGTCGATTACAAAACTGCAACAATCGCAATTTGAGAGTGCATATTCAATAAACGCCTTGAATTTTTTTGTTTTTAGTTCGTTGATATCTATTTCCAACATATTACACCCAAAATTTAACCTGCAAGGGGCTCTTCGTACACTATAATTTCATCGTACATACATTCGACGGTCACCGTGTTGTTTTCAACAAACATCAACCTGTAAACATCGGTCATATCAAAGAACTCCGTAAACGATTCATATCGAAATAAAGTCGATATGGCTTCATGATATTTAATCTTATAGCAGTAAAGCCGTTCGGTTTCCGAAATGAAAATATTATGATAATCAATTTTTTCGGGCAACAAGACGCTCTCTCCGAAAGAATCAAGCGTATTCCCCTCAAAAGTCGAAATAATAATATAAGAATTCTCTTTCAAACAACGCTCAATAAATTCCAGATATTCCGGCTTCTTAAAAGAACGACAGTCAAAATATGTCATTTAATTCTCCCTACGCTGCAAGTTACTGTCCGTCTATCAGATGAATTCCCGGCAACATTAAATTATCCCAATTACCCTCCAGCTTTTCAACATATTGTGTTTCAACAACAATCATTGAATATAAGCCGATATTTTCGGAGTCATTTTGATCCGTCGGATAATCAAATAAAATAATCCAATAACTTGTCTCGTCTGTTTCTATAACATACCACGATTCAAGTTGTTTGGTTACTTTGCCATAATCCACCGTTTCACCCACTACCGGTGAACCGTATGGGTTTTTCAAAGAAGAAACTTTACCGCGTATGAAAGAAAAAAGATTTTCCGCATCTATATTTTCAGCTTCTTTAATTGCCTTTGTCGAAAACAAATTTACCAAAGAATCTTTATCTTGCAGTTTAATACTGTTAAAGACCTGTTTTATTCTGTCATTCGCGAACTCTTCATCTGTTTTTTCTGAAAAAACGGATGAAACATTGCGAAGAGAACATGAACACAAGGTCACAATCAAAACAGCCGTTAAAAGTATACATACAATATTTTTCATCAAATATTTCTCCCGTTTTGTCAAATTGTGAGAGTTGTTCCTCCGATTCACATTTCCGCCGATAATTGCAATTACATTTCCAAGCTATCCGTCAAAGTGCGTTCCCGTCTCCGGATGTTCGAAAATGACTTTATCGGCTAAAATATTTTGTTTTAACAATTCCAAAAGATTTTTTTGAAATGGATTATCTCTGTCGATTACAAAACTGCAACAATCGCAATTTGAGAGTGCATATTCAATAAACGCCCTGAATTTTTTTGTTTTTAGTTCGTTGATATCGATTTTCAACATATTTTTTATAAGATCCAACTATCGCGTCTGTATTCTATTCCGAGATCATCTAAAAATGATAATATTTTTTTATCTTCGGTAATGATAATTATCATTTTCTCATGAGAGATAGTATTTAACCAGACTTTTTTATATCTGAAAAATGATAAATCTTCGGGAAGAAATGGTATTCGCCAGTCCCAAAAGGAAGACCGTTCGGAAATGAATTTTGAACTTTCTTCATTCAACAGATAAACATTAAAATTTTGTCCCCTCTCATAATGTTGAGGTAAAGAATCATATTTATATTTGTCTGTTTTGAACGGTTCCATTTTTTCAAAAAAATCAAAATATGATTTTTCCAGCTCCTTTTTATGGACACTCTTAAATGAAGAAACACAAAAAGAACTGCTGAAAGAAAGTGCGAAATCGATCAATTTCCTGTACTGCACCGGAGTAAGTTCGCCGCAAACAATATATTTCAAAAAAAACACCTCCGCACTTGTCCCGCTATCATAGAATAATCAGTGATAACAACCATCAAATATCGCTTCACTGTTAAAAAGGTTAATGAAATTGTCGGCTCTCTTCTTGTATTTTTTTCTCTTGAAAGGCGACATAAAAACTTCAAACAGTATATTTGGGATTAAGAGAAACAATACCGCTATCAAGGCATATGTTCCAAGCCAAATAGAAAATACTGCATAAATCGCCAAATAGCCTATAATTTCAGAAACAATCGCACCTAAAAACAAATTCCATGCAGGCTGCCACTTAATAAGTTTTGAGTTATAGTCTATAAAATCTTTTTCGATTTGTTCTTGTTCCGAAACACTTACGGCATTCGGACGCAAGATTGCCCCGTTTGCTTCTGCTTTTACATAATCATAGAATGTCAGAGTATCTGTATCGGCATAACATTTTTCAAATGTAATATTGAGCCGACTGAAATCAGAAACACTTTCTTTTGTAAACATCGAATTGACAGACAAGTGATATTCTTTAATCAACCTGAACGGATCGTCAAAAAAACTCAGAAATTTAAGAAATTTTGACTTTCTCGGTTCTAAAATCGAATAACTCTTTTGACCGGGTGCAAAAGTTATGGTTTTGAACGAATCCGAACATTCAAAATCACAGCCCGGCTGAATATCCACAGTTATATTATCAATTATACACACAATATTAACTTCCGAAAGGTTTGTAATTTTCATTATATCTCCACGAGGCTTGCCCCGAATTCAATTTCCGCCGATAATTGCAATTACATTTCCAAACTGTCCGTCAAATCGGATTTCTCCAATTCACAGTCGTTAAATTTCGCGAAAGTTTTCAGACAGGAGAGGACGGCTTTCCTTTGTTTTTTCGTCAATTTCACGTCCGGCTCATACCAAATATTTTTGACTGTAAGTTTTTTATTGTTTCGATCGCAAACAGGTTCGGCACGGCCGATAAATTTATCGCCCCAAAGCAGCGGCAGCACATATACGCCGTATTTCCGATTTTGAGGCGGCGTATATATCTCCCACCCGTAGTCAAACCCGAAAATTTTTCGAATCAGTTTTTTATCCCAAAGCAGAGGATCGAGAGGAGCAATAAGCTCGCAGCGCGGCTCAAATTTTGAATCGGACAGCACTTGTTCGACGAGAGGCATATCTTCGGTCAAAAAGTAGAAGTCACTTTTTAAGCCCTCGGTTTTGAGTTTGGATATCGTCCCCTCATCAAGAAGCTCATTAAAAATTTTATGCCGTGTTTCGGTGGTAAGCCCCCATATGTTAAGCCATGCACAGGAGGCGCTGTCCCAAATAAGCCCGACCGCACCTATTCTTCGCCGAACACGCCATTTTTGGTGAGAAAATTCATCAGGAAACGGTTCGGGAGCGTTTAATATTTCTGCCGGGATATGTCGTTCGGCAAGATCATAATATCTGCGTGCACCCTTTTTGTGGTGTATAATCAAATCGCCGCTTGAATACATTTGTTCAAGTACGGATCGAGCCATCGTCCCCCCGGTACTCCAATTTATCGCCGAATACCAATCGGTTTTGCCCTCCAACTTAAAATCTCCCGAGCAGACGGCACCGTTTTTCTCGATATAAGCACGAATATTTATAATATGCTTCTTTAATTCCGGGTGCTGCAAGAGTTTAGATCTTGCGGCGGCTCTGAACCGTTCGAAATACGGCCAATCTTCAACGGGAATAATCGAAAGCTGTTTATCGGGATAATCAAAAAGATTTCTGTCGGTATAAAGCAACTCGTAAAGCTGCTCTTTCTTAAATCTTTTCACCCGCGATTGAAGCGTCAGTTCGGCATTTTTACCGCAGATATCAACCGGGTCAAACTGAATACACCCCGCCTGCCTGACAAATTCCAACGCTCCGCTTTTTTCGATAAAGATATGTTTGCCGAGCAACCCCTGTTTCAAAAGCATAAATCGGCGTGCCTGACCGTTACTTAAATGAATCATTCGATTTCTCCGTCAAACATGAGCCTTTAACTCTTTTCGCATAACGATAAACCCATCTTGATCCGACACTTTTATAAATCCGGCTTTCTCATATAAGCGGACGGGTCCCGAAAAATCCCATTCGTTCCGTTCGCCGTGCACCTGCGGAAAACCCTCGACCGCAAGATATCCTTCGGCTGCGGCGTCTTCCGCAACCCGAGAAAGCAGGGCGGTCGCAATCCCTTTTCCGCGATACTCCGGAGCAATCTCAAAACAGATTACGGCTTTCTCACGCAATTCGGCAGGAGTATAAAGCCGTGCCCCGTTCGCCGATTCAACGGGGAAGTTCGCTTTATCGTTGGCGTTGCACCAACCGATCGAAACCCCGTCGGCATACGCAAGATATCCCCGCAAAGCTCCCGATGTGATTTGACTCACAACAACTTCGCGAAGTGCCCGCATAAAGTTTTCCTCTCCGCCGCCGTTTGCCTCGACCTGATCGACAAGTTTAGCCTGTTCCTCCGCCTTGGTCATTTGCCAGCAAATACAATAACAGCCGCCCCACGGAGGGTTGTCCGTAAACGCACGGTTGTTAAAAAAGTCAAAGTAATCCGGTATCAGTTCCGCTGTAAGGGGTTTAATCGTAATTTCCATACGCCGCCTCCCAAAACTATTCAGATTTTTTCAAAAGAGAAAATTCTAAATCATTACAGGCCGAATCCATATTCCGACAAGAATATCTCCGCATAAACCGAATACGGCATTTTCGCAGAATTGAATGTTGTATTCCGGGGAAATTCCCGTCTTGCCGTCAACATAACACCATCCGCTGTTTTCGTCAAAATAAATGTCCGCTTTATCAAATAAATATATTCCCGTTCCGCCGCACAAATCCGACTCGGAAATGATTTTAATTGTTCCCTCCCGCATTGCAGCAGGAACGCAAAGGTCCTTTTTTATCCATGTGTCGCTCGGACAGAACCCCGAAACATTTACCGCTTCCATAGACGATAAATTAACATCCAAGCCCAAATATGAACATCCCAACATAAGAGTGAAATCGGCAGATAAAGATATATCCATATCAAAAGAACGCTCTTGCTTTGAATAAACAACATTTCTTTTGCCGCCTTGAAAATTCGGCGAAATCTCAAATTTCAAACTGTTCAAATTGCTCCTTCCGAAACTGTCGGTCTTCGAATGGGAAGTAACGGTCTTGCCGTTTGCCTCAAAGCGGAGAACCGCATTGCCGTCTTCGGGATTTTCGAAGTTCAGAGTCCGAACCTCGCCGTCAGCAGACATAACTCTCTTCTTAACGAGTTTGCCGTCCTTGTCGTAGGTATAGAAAACCGTTGAAATGACAGTCTTTCCGTCGGTCGAAACATTGCGTTCGTTCGAGCGAACCATTACGCCCTTTTCATATATGTAATTATACTCTTTGGCGGAAAGAATGTCAAGACTGCAGACGATATACAAAACAGAGTATGACGCAGCACGCATCCCGTTAAATGGGATGCGTGCTGCTCAATTTGCAAATTACGAAGAATTTTTAATAGAAACTTTCCTACAATAACTTAATCACTGTATATTTGTACTGTCAACTATTGTATTATCGTTGCCATGAGGATAAAATTCCTCTTCGCTTGAACGCCGATCTCTTAAAAACAAGCCTTCTGAAATGAAAATATCTTTCAGCAACGGCAATATCAAATCGTTCTCAACAAAAAGGAAAAACCCGGTCCAAGAAGGAACTATTACCATATGGCTTTTCTCAAAAACGAAGACTATATCAATAATATTCTTTTTGCTTAAATACCAAAGAGTTTTCAGATGATCTACGCTTTCAACACAATTCGTTGTCAGTTCTTTCAACAGTTTGCGTTTCATAAAATATTTCTTAGACGAACCTTTTTTATACAACAATTCGGATTCGAAATAGAGATTATCATATACCCATAATTTCAAAAATGCCAAATAGGTTCGATCACAAATCAAATCAACTGCTTTTTCTTCAAGTTGACCATAATTGTATCCGTTATTTACAGAAACCGTTTTCGGGAAGAAATCTATAAAAAAGCACTTTGAAGGGAACTTTTCCAATAAAAATTCCGGCAAGTATAAATCTTCTTTCTCCTCTTTCGGGAAAGATATTCCCCAGGTCTCAACTATTTCTTGAACTGTCATACTCTAACCTACTTTCCCGTAATTGTCCCGTCTGATAATAGTGAAGCTATTCGCTCTCCTGCTTTGTTGAACAATTTCCACATTGCTCCTCTATGTTTATCAAAGTCTTTCAAAATATACCAGCCCAAAGGGCCTAAAATTCCACGGTTGCCTCTGGGACCTTTTGGACCTTTTGGATTATTAAATTTACTTAAATCCACTTTTCCATTCTTCATGAGCCTATTAGGAATTTTTTTCCTTGCATTATCGATTTCTTCTTTTCTGCTTGCATATTGAATCGCAACAGCCGCTACAATAATTGCCACAGCAGCAAGAATTATAGCCGCAGCCAACCAAGGTTTCCACCAAAAAGATTTCACTGCAATAGGAGTTACAATTTTTGTTGCATAGGCACCTACCGCAACCAGTCCCTTTGAATAACTAACACATAAGGTCAACATAAACATACTGAAAATAGCAGAAATTGAAAACATACTTGCAATTTTATTCGCCGATATGCAGCCTGTTATATCAACATCATCGATTGGTTGATTTGAACAAAACAGAAACAAATTTGGATCAAGAACATTGTTTGAAATAAATAACAGCCCAATAATTGAGGGGATATCGCTATTTAACCATCGTCCTATATTAGGATCATAATATCTCGACTGAAGATAGTACATTCCGATTTCGGTATCATAGTAATAACTACGATATCTATACGGGTTTAAGGTTGCAATTCCGACTTCGGAAAAGTCTTCCGCAATAGTGCAGACACCCCATGCGTCATAGGTATATCTTGCAACGGTTTCGCCGTCTTTATCGGTTATCGCAACAACATCATTCTGCTGATTTCTGACAAAGTAGAATGCATTGCCGTTATACTCTATACCGCAAATACCGTCTTCATTATCATAGAGAGGAATAAGGACATTTTCTCCCCATGTTTCACGAAGAATTTTCGTGCCGCCGAGAATGTAATTATGAGCTACGCCGTTTACAGTCTTGCCTGTACGAATACCGTTAGCGTTATATGAATACTGAATATTATCAAACGATTTCAGCTGACGACCTTTTTCCCATACGAGGTTATGACCGAGATAATTTGTCGGGTTACCCTGACTGTCGTACTCAATCGCAACTCCGTTGTATGCGGTTAAAAGGTCTTTCCACTTTTCGTTCCCGTAGGTATACGCAATTCCGTTCTTGGTCTTTATATTACCGTAATTATCGTAAGTCATGGTGTTTTTGACAACACCGTTTACGGTTTCGGTAAGCAGCTGACCGAGCTCGTCATAGGTATATTCGGTAATGCTGCCGTTGCCGGTTATTTTCGTGATACGCTCTTCTTCGTCATACTCATAGTTAAGAGTTCTTCCGTCGTCAAAGCTTATCGATTTAACAAGAAGAGTGGTCGGCGAAGATTTAAGCTTATCGTTTTCGGCGTGGGTTTCGGTAAAGTCGCCGCTTACATAGTCGAAACGGCGGGAGATAAAGCCCGAGCCGAGCTGCAATTCTTCAAAGACTTTTCTGCCGAAGCTGTCGGTCTTCGAATGGGAAGTAACGGTCTTGCCGTTCGCCTCAAAGCGGAGAACCGCATTGCCGTCTTCGGGGTTTTCGAAGTTCAGAGTCCGAACAGCCCCGTCGGCAGACATTATTCTCTTCTTAACGAGTTTGCCGTCTTTGTCGTAGGTGTAGAAAACCGTTGAAATGACGGTCTTTCCGTCGGCGGTAACATCTCTTTCGTTCGAGCGAACCATTACGCCCTTTTCATATATGTAATTATACTCTTTGGCGGAAAGGATGTCAAGACTGCGGACGATATTTCCCTCGTTATCATAGATATATTTATAGTGTGCGGTGAGGGTGTCGGCGTTATCGAACCATTTCTCGGTGACAAGCTGACCGAAAGAATTATAGGTCGCGGTCATATAGTCGCCGTTCGCGTAAGTCATTTTTTTGAGCTTACCGGCACTGCTCTTGTAAACATAGCTAACAAGGCTTGTATTTCCGACCTTGACTGCTTCGAGATTGCAGTAGGGGTCATAGGATATTGCATATCTCTGACCGTCGCCGCGGACAATTCCGGTTAAAGCACTTCCCTGATCGTATTCATAAGAAACTTCGGAAAGGGTTTCGCCGGCTTTGGATTTTGAGGTAATTTTCGTTGTTCTGCCTGCGTTATCGTATTCGTAGGCTGTGGTGTTGCCGCAGCGGTCGGTGACGGTTTTGCGTTTTGACGTTGCGGTGTCAACGGTATAGGTCGTTTCGTTTCCGCGTGCGTCGGTTTCGCTTACAAGGTCGTTTTTGTTTTCGGAATAGCCGAACGCACGGTAAACCGTTCCGAACTCGCCGTCGGTAAAGGTCGTTTCGGTAAGGGCGTTGCCCGCAGAGTCGAGAAGCTCTTCAAAAGCGGCGATTTCCTCGTCGGAAACGGTTTCTTCGGTTTCGGCGGCGGTTGTTTCCTCTTCTTCGACCTCGACGGTGAAGTCGTCGGCGGAAAGGTCTTCTTCAACGCTTTCGCAGACAAGCTGAACGTCGTCGAAGTATGCGGTCTCGGCGTTATAGCCGTATTCGCAATAGACCTTGATATCTCTTATGCGATAGGGCTTTGTTTTGGCGACGGTTACGGAAGCGAACTGCCAGCCTGCAGTCGCAGGGGAGAAATCGGCGGTGAACTCTTCGTGGTCGCTGTTATTTGCCCCGGAAATTACCGCACGGAGACGGAAAACGGGGTCGGGGCAATCCTCTCTTTCCTTGACGGGCAGGCAGCCGCCTTTCGCCCAGCCGGAAAGGGTAAAGGTTTCGCGGGTGAACTGTTCCTTTTTGACTTTTACGCGGCGGAAAGCTCCGCGGGTCGTGGAGAGCGAACCCTGAATTTCGAGCGATTTCGACATATTGAAATGCTCTGTTTCGGAAATCGCGGCAGAGCCTATGGCTGTCCAGCCCGAAAGCCCGTGTTCAAAATTTCCGTTTGCGAGGGGGTTATATGAGTTTGCGGTGTTGCCCCGTTCAAGCTGCGGACAGGAGAAACGGGTGCAGGTAAGACCGTCGACGCAGAGGTGAATTCTGACGGCGGTTTCTTCGGTTAAGGTGAAGGGTAATGAAAGTCTGATTTTTTCACGCAGCGGAGAAATTATTTTTTCGGATTCGGCTATTGCGGTGCCGTCGGGAAAAGTAACGGCAAGGTAAGAACCGCGATGTTCGTCGTTATATGTGTTGCATATTTCGACATAGGAAGAAAAAGTGTAGTCGCCGGCAGGAAGGGAGATTGTTTCCTGATAAACGCCGTTTTTGACGGAATCTGTTCCGTTCGACAGGATTTCGAGCGAACCGAGAGCGTATTTTGAGCGGCTGTCGGTTTCGGAAGTTCTTATCTGCGTTGTCGAGGCGTTTGCTTCTTCATTTACCCAATCGGAAGAAAAATCGGGAGAGAGAAGCAGGTTGCAGACGCTTTGGGCGGTGCTGCCGTCGGCAAAGAGTTTTACGCCGCCCGACGAGATGTTTCCGCTGTCGGAAGTCGTCATATAGCTGCCGACAAGGTTACCGTCGCCGTCGTAAGTGTAAAAAGTATCGGTGAAGTCGCCGTCGTTTTCGGTCGCACGGACGGTCGTCTGTCTTGCCGCGGGGGCGTAGGTAAAAGCATAGGTGTTGCCGCGTACATACGCTCCGTTAGCGTTACCGTAATTTAATATTTCGGTAACTCGTTTTGAGGAATCGTAAGAAAAGCGTGCACGGCAAATGTTGAGATATGTTCTTTTGTCGATTATGCTTATCTCGGTAAGATAACCGTAAAAACGGTTTGCGGTCTGGACAAAGCCTATTCCTCGGAATTCGGGAAGGTTTATTTCGATCAGAACATTGCCGTTATAAGTGTAGGTGACGGAATTTCCGTCGGGCAGAAGAACGGAAGTAAGAAAACCGTTTTCGTTGTAGTTGAAAATGAATTTTCGCCCCGCACCGTCGGCAACTTCGGTGATTCTGCCGTTTTCATAGGTGATGATTTGGGTGTTGCCGTAATTGTCGGCAATTTTTACAAGTCTTTCGTTTTCAAAGAAGAAAGTAGTGTCGCCTGATGTCATTTTGCCCGTCGCGGGGTCATATTCAAGCCCCGAAGTTTCGGCGTCTACATAGATTTCCGAATTTTCTTTTTTCTTGAAAAACGTTTCTCTGCCCTTGTCGTCGGTGTAGACATATCCCGCAAAGGTTTCGCCCGAAAGGGTGAGAGTCGCGGCGGTCATGCTCTGCATTATTCCGAGTTTCCAGCCGTAGCCGATGTTCATTGCCGAGAAATCGGCGACACGCAGTTTATAGGTCGGGTTTGCGGTATACTGCTGATTTGCGACGGCTCCGCAGAAAGTTCTCGTAAGCGAAAACGGCAGTCTCGAACCCTCCCAAGCCGCTTCGGTGATGTCGGCAAAAACGTTTCCGCTCGTGAGGTCGGCGGTCACTTCGACATTTTCCGAGAGGGAATAGGTATAAACCGCGGAATTTTCGGGAAGTCCGACGGTCGCGTCGTAGGTGACGGAAAGACGGGGGGACGCAAACGTCACGCTGCCCTCCGAAATTGCTTTGAGGGCGACATAGACCGATTTTGAACCCGAAAGCCTGTCGGAATCGAGGGAGGCGGTGATGTCAAATCGGTATTCGTCGCCTGTTTCGGTGATTTTCGCATAGTCGAGAAGTTTGCCCGTTTCGGGAGCGGGGCTTCCTGCGGTCGCGGTTTCGGAAAGATACGCTCCGACGGAAAAACCGTTTGTCATTTCCTCTTTCGTAAAGCAAAGTTCCGCCTTTTTAAGCCTTACGGCTCTTTTGAAATTCGGGAAAGTCGCCTTGACGAAAACCGACCCCGAGCCGCTTACGGTAAGAGGCAGCGTCTGCGAAAGATTTCCGCCGTTTTCGGCAAATGCCGTTATACTGCCGTCCTCGTCGGCGGCAATGCTTCTCGCCGTTTTCCTTTCTCCTGCGAAAACTATCGTCTCCGCCGTTTTTTCATCGTGAATTACTGTTTTGTTTTTTTCCATTTCTGTTCCTTTCTTTTTTTTCGACACGGATATAAACCGAGCCGCAGAAACGCGAAAAGGTCGCTTCCTTTGTAAATATCACATATCGTGATATTATTATATACAAGGCACAGTCCGATAAACAGGACAGTCGACATTTTTCGACAAAAGAAAGAAAAAAGGCGATAATTTTCCGAAGATGTCTACATTATATATATGTGTAACAAAAAATTTTGATTTTTTCGGCTGAAAACTCTTGACCTTTACCGTAAATAGTGTTATAC
>CAKSPP010000015.1 GCA_934481505.1 uncultured Eubacteriales bacterium | reverse complement strand
TTTCGGAAGTATAGCATATTTCCCTGTCGTCAAAGCGGATTATAACGCTTTCCTGGGCGGGAAGCACCTGAGTTACCATTCCGATGTCTCCGTTAAAAACGCCTGTATCGACTTCGCCGTTATCACGCTCGAAAACGGCGTCATAGTTGTTTTTTGTCTGCATTACTTTGTCGCCGCGGTAAAAAATTCTGCCCTTTGCACGCAGGCATTTTTCAAGTTCGGACGACGGATTTACCCTGTCTTTCAAGGCGTCGTTAAGGTTTACGGTGCCGGTTATTCCTTTTCTTGTCGGGGAAAGCACCTGAATATCGGTTATCGGGTCAAAGCCGTAAGCCGCGGGAAGTCTTTTCGCGTAAAGGTCGCAGACTTTTGAAACGACTTCTTCGGCAGAGCGGGCGGGAAGAAAGAAAAAGTCGTTATCCGTCCGCTTTATTTCGGGGAAAACCCCGTTTATTATTTTATGGGCGTTCGTTACTATAAGGCTCTGTTCCGCCTGTCTGAAAATCTCGTTTAAGACGACGGTTTTTACGCTTCCGCTGCCTATCATGTCTTTGAGGACGCTTCCGGGACCCACGGGCGGCAGCTGGTTCACGTCGCCGACAAGAATTACCGACGAAGATATCGGCAGAGCTTCAAGAAGGCTGTTGAAAAGCAGAAAATCGACCATTGACGCCTCGTCGACGATAACGACGTCGAAATCAAGAGGGTTCGACTTGTTTCTCGCGAATTTTCCGCCGTCACCGTCCTGCGTGAATTCAAGCAGGCGATGTATTGTTTTCGCGTCCTTTTGGCAAAGTTCGGAAATGCGTTTCGCGGCTCTTCCGGTCGGGGCGGCAAGCGTATAGGTAAGTCCTTTTTTTTCGAGCATGCTTACAATGCCGCGGAGAGTCGTCGTCTTTCCCGTTCCGGGACCTCCGGTAAGGATAAAAACGCCGTGGCAGACCGATTCTTTTATCGCTTCCCTCTGTTTTTCGGCGAAAACTATTCCGAGTTCCTTTTCGATCGACTTTATATCCTTTTCGAAATTTCCGTCGTAGTCGTGGGAAAACGCCGAAGAAAGCACCACCCTGTCGGCGATATTTTTTTCGCTTTCATAGGCTTTTGCAAGGTAAACGCCGTTCGTATTGCTTATTTTTTCGACAAAAACGAGTTTGCCTGTCTGTATCAAAACTTCAAGGTTTTCCAAGACCGTCTCTTCGGGAAGTTCGAGAAGACCCGAGGCTGCGGCGACAAGTTTTTCTTTCGGCAGAAAAGTATGTCCGTTGCCGTAAAGATTATGTTCGAGAATATAAGAAAGAGCGGCTTTTACCCTTTCCGGGCGGTCTTTTTCGCCCTCCATAGAAAGGGCGACGGCGTCGGCTTTTTCAAAGGAAAAACCTTTGATGTCGCAGAGCCTGTAAGGATTTTTTTTGATTATTTCGTAGGCGTTCGGTCCCCATTCCTTATAGACGCGGAAAGCCGCTGCGGCGGTAAAGCCGAACTGCTGAAAAGAAAGGAGAATATTTTTAACGCCCGAAGTTTCGAGATAGCTGTTCTGAATCTGCTCGGCACGGCTTCGGGATATCCCTCTTATGGTTTCGAGTTCCTCGGGATATTTTTCGATAATATTGAAAGTTGCGGGGCCGAATTTTTCGACTATCTGCTTTGCGGTCTTCGGACCTATCCCCTTGATAACGCCCGAAGAGAGATATTTGAGCATCGCCGTTTCGGTTGCGGGAAGAGCCGTTTCGTAAGACGACACGACAAACTGTCTGCCGTAATTGTGGTGGAGAGTATAGTCCCCCTCCGCCTCAATATATTCGCCTGCGGAAACCATGGGCATAATTCCGACAACACAGACCGTCCCCTCGTATGTTTCGAGTTCGAGAACGGTGTAGCCGGTGTCGTCGTTACGGTATATTATGTTGTCGGTAATTCCCTCAATCATCATGGTTTTTTCTCGGATTACATGTCGTAAACGGCGTCGGTCGGAATGTAAGGCAGAATAAAGCCTACGGCGTTTGCCCCCTCCGGCTCTGCGGAGCGGATCTGCTGATTTTTGATATATGCGGGCTTGAAGAATTCGAACGCGTCGTTTATAACGTCGTCGTCATATTCGTCAAAGGTCGCAAGAGCGTAGTTAAGAAGATCGGTCGATTTCATTCCGTGTTTTGCGAAATAGTAAACCCAGAAATCGCAGAGATCGGTTTTCGGATCTTTTTCTTTTTCGCAGACGGCGGAAACCTTTTCGAGAGTTTCGGCGTCGTCTTTATAAACGGTTTTAACCTCGTCCCACAAAACGGTACGCGGCAGAGTTGCGTTTATGTTATAGTGGCAGAGCGTTTCGCAAAGCGGCGAAATCTCGCCGTAAGCAAGGTCGGAAAGGGTTACGGTGCCGACGACAAGAGCCTTTTCCTTTTCGGCACGGTCGAGAATTTTCGCCTTGATTTCTCTTGCCGAACCGTCAAGGTCGGAAATAACGGAAAAGCCGAATTTGCGGGAAAGTGCCGCTATATTATCCGAGCAAGTGAAAACGGTGACTTTTTCCGATTTCATTTTAAGGTCTTTTGCGGTTTCGGAAAGGATATACAACGCAAGGTATCCCTCGGAAGTTTCTTCCGCTTCGACAAAAAGTTTCTTTACGCCCATGAATTTCGCACGGGAGTAGAGAGCTTCTTTCTGCAAAAGAGCATAGTCGGTGACATAAAGAGTCGTGTCGTTTTTCGTGTAGTAAGGAATTTTTCCGGCAGCCTTTTTCGGACGGGAATATTTAATGCCCGTCGTTTTGTCGTATTCCGCTGTGGCAACGACGGTTTCGGGCTTGTCTTCTGACATAAACGCGGTTATCGTGCCGTCTTTGAAAACGCCGCAGAAACCCTTGAAAACATCGTCTGCGGTGCTTTCGCCGTAGCCTGAATTTGCAACCGCGACAACGCATTTTTTCTCGGTCGAAATTGCCGCACAGAATTCGGAAACGTCGTTTTTAATGCAGGGGTAAGACGGCATTGCCGTCGGAACGAGCATGATGTCGGCGTTTTCGTTGCCCGATTGCGAAATCGCAAAAGTAAGCTTTTCTTTTGTGAATTTGCCGCTCTTATTGACGTCGCCGTCGTAAATTGCAATATTGCCCTCGGTAAAAGTGGCGGTTACAAAAACCTTTTTGTTGTTTTCGGTGTAAGAACAAAGTCTGTCGAGAGCTTTTTCGCTTTCTTCCTTGAAAGACGAAAGTCCCGATATTTTGGCGATGGAAACGCCGCTCAAAGCATATGCAGGGAAAAGATAAACGTCGCCGGGATTTTTTTCGGCAATTTCAATCATTTTTTCGGCATTTTCCAAGGGTTTTCCCAAAGTTATCGGGAAAACACAGGTAACTATTTTCATATAAAAATTTCTTCCTTTCAGGTGATGATATCATTTTAGCATATAATTATGAACTTTTCAAGCAAAGAAAGGTGTTACGTCTATTCCTTTTCCGAGACCGAACGACCAGATGTAAGCCTTTTTTACAGGGAGAGAATACATCTTTTCCGCAGCTACCGAATAGAGGTAAAGCTGGAAAGAATACTTGCTTATCAGCTCTTCTTCCGAAAGCCTGTCGGTTTTGTAGTCGACAATAACAAGTCCGTCGTCGTAAATGCAGCAGATGTCCATTGCACCCTGCAAAAGCACCTCTCCGCCCGTCGCGGTTTTATCGTAAAAAGACGCAGGAACGGGGACGACGAAATCTTCTTCGCGAATAACTTCGGGAGCGTTTTTCACCGCCTTGTAAACGTCGCTTTTCTTATATTCTTCGACCTTTTCTTTCCGCAGGACGGCAGCCTCGGCGGCGGTTATCTTCTTTTCGGCAATGAGCCTTGCACGCTCGGTTTCAAAGCTTTTTTCAAGGTCGGCAAAATTGAGAAAACGGTGCATTGCGTTCCCGAAAAACGTGCCGTCTTTTTTGCCGTCGATAAATTCGGGACGGCGGACGGTCGGAGCGTCGGCGATAAGCAAGTCGCCGTCGGCGTCTTCGCGATAACGCGTTTTTACAAGCTCGGTTACCGAAAGTTTTGCGGGAATTTTCGAAAGAGAAGCGTCGTATTCAAACGAAATATTTTCTTTTATTTTCGAGATATCGACGTCAACCGTCTCTTTTTCTTCCGTTTCTTCGGTTTCTTTTTCCGAAATTTCGGCAGGAAGCACCTTTATCGGGAAAAATCTGTCGTCGCCCGAAGAATTCGGAAAATCAAAGGGAGAAACGATATTCGGGTAGTATATCAAAGCGGACATTATGAGTTTTCCGAGAGAGTTTGAATTTTCCGTCCGCAAAAGAGGAACACCGTTTTTAAGGTCGGCACCGAACGCCGCTTCTTCGGCGATTTTTTCGGTATTTGTTCCTCCGACGATTATGAGTCTGTCCCTCGCCCTTGTCAGAGCAACGTATAAAACCCTCATTTTTTCCGCTTTTGACGCACATCTGTCGTAAGCTTTCGCGATTTCGCAATGGAGCGTTTTATATTTGAAAAATCCGTCCTCGCTCACGTCTCCGCTCACGAACCCGAACCGACGGTCGAAAAGATAGTCGCCGTCGCTGCCGTTATAAGAATAAAACGCCGAGGAAAGAATACAGATCGGGAATTCAAGCCCCTTTGATTTATGGTGAGTCATAACGCGGACATAGTTTCCGCCCGAAAACGCGAATTCTTCTTTCGCCTCTTTTTGTCGTGCGACGTCGATAAAGGAAAGAAAGCCGTAAAGCCCTCCCGAAAAAGCGTCGGTATATTTTTTTGAAAATTCGTAAAAACGCAGCAGATTATCGCGTTTTACATATCCGAATTCTCCGCAGGCGGCTTTGGTTATAAAATCGGTTTCGGTAAGCATTTTCCACAGAAGCCTGTCGGCTGTCATATTTTCGGAAAGCAGTCGGAACCGGCGGAGAGAATGAAGAAGATTTGCGATTTTTTCGTTTTCGGGTTCTGCCGCAAGACAGTTTTCGTAAAGCGACACATTGCGGTTTCCGCCCCTTATTTCGGAAATTTCGTCTTCGGTAAAAGCGAAGATATCCGAGAGCATTGCGGCGGCAAGCGACAGGTCATTATAGGGGTTGTCGACCGCTTCAAGAAGCGAAATCATAACGTTGACTTCGACGGTATCGAAAATCGACGCGGTAACGTCCGAAACCGCGGGAATTCCGGCTTTTTTCAAAGCGTCTTCGTGGATTTTGACAAGGCGACCCGTCGGCACGAGAATTGCGAAATCGGAAAAAGCCGCAGGGCGTCTTCTGCCGAGGTTTTTATCGAAAATTTCATAGCCCGAACGAATGATTTCCTTGATTTTATCGGCACAGAATTTTGCCTGTTCTTCGTCTTTTCTTTCAGCCCCGAAAGTGTCGACAAGATATATTTCGACGTCTCCCCCGTCTTCTTCCTTGCGGAAAGCAGAAAGCCTGTCTTCTTCGGGGTATGGGTTTTCATAGAGTTTTTCCGAAAAAACGCCCGAACAGATAAAATTTGTGAAATCGAGAATAGACTTTTTGCTGCGGAAGTTTTCCGAAAGATGAAGACACCGCAGTTCCTTTGTTTTGCGAATAAAATTCTTCGGTTCGGCATAGCGGAATTTATAAATGCTCTGCTTTACGTCGCCGACGACAAAGAGGTTTTTGCCGCCGTTTGAAATTGCGGTAAAGAAAAGATCTTGCAAGTCGTTCGAATCCTGATATTCGTCGATTATGACTTCGAAATATTCTTCCGACATCTTTTTCGCAAACTCAGTCGGAACGAAATTTCGCGTTTTGTGGTCGTATTCCGACACGGCAAGCGACAATGCGAACCGAGAAATCGCGGCTATCGGATATCTGCCGAGTTTTGCGTATGTTTCAAGGTTTTTCTTATCGTATTCTTTTAATATTTCGAAAAGACAGACGACGCTCGGCTTTAATTTTTCAAGGTCTTTTGCGGCGTCGGCAGCCTTTATTTTGAAAATTTCGTTTTTGAAAATTCTTTCTTTGAAATCGTTTCTGTATTTCTGGAAAATTTCTTTTTCTTCCGACTTTTCAAGTTTGAATTTCGTCAGTTTTTCGCCGAAATCGGGAAGTGTGAGACCTTCTACCGTTTCGTCCCACTTTTTCTCTTTTACAAGAGCCGAAATCTTTGAAATAAAGGCGTATTCCGTCATAAAGAACGGAAGTCCCTCCGTTCCGACAATTCCGCTTTCAAGCGTTTTTTTATACACCGTTTCATACTCTTCGAAAAGCGGCGAATACAGTTCGCAGGCGGCATCGGTGAAGAATTTCGCGTCACTGTAATTTTTGATTTTTTCTTCGAACCATTTTTCCCAGAAAGGAACGGAAAGGAGCTGAGTATAGATCCCGTTTATGAGATTTTTTATTTTCTCGTCGTCGCGGTCTCCGCCGAAAACCGACAAAAATGCCTCGAAATTATTGCGGTAATCGGTATAATATCCGTCGAGAATTTCGTTTAAGTTTTCGTCTTTTATCGCGAAGTCTTCGGTATCGTCGACATAGGAAAAATCGGGAGAAATTCCGACGGTCGCGAAATTTTCTTTTACCACGGTCTTAAAAAGGCTGTCTATCGTTCCGATTTTCGCGTAACGCAGTCTCTCGGCACCCTTTTTGAAAACGGTGTCTTTTGTTTCGGCGTATTTGCGGCGTAAAACTTCCGTCACTCTGTTTTTTATTTCGGAGGCGGCGTCTCTCGTAAAAGTTACCGCGATAAGCCCCGAAAGGTCTTTGCCTGTGGCGGCGTGCCGCGATATTCTTTCGGCAAGGACGGCGGTTTTTCCCGAACCTGCGGCGGCGGAAACGATAATTCCCGAATTCTCGTCGTCAAGACATATCGCCGTCTTCTGGGCGTTCGTCCATTCAGGCATCTTCGTTTTCCTCCCTTGCTTTTTCGCAGAATTTTTTATAGCCGCAGTATTTGCACGGGTCTTCGTTTTTGAGATCCGGAAGTGTTTTTGAGATATCCCCCGACCTTATCCGCTCGCCGAACGAAGAAAGCGTTCTTTTGACGGCGGAAAATTTCGCACGGAGTTCCTCTTCCCCGATTTCTTCGGTTCCGAAAAGTTCGGGATTTGCAGTGTTTGCGTTGCTTGAATCGAGAGCCGTCAGAACTTCTTTGTCGGCAACGGTTATTCCGAGTCCTTTTTTGCCGTAGCTTTCCTTTATAGCCTTTTCGCGGACTGCCTCCGCAGCATACCGTGAAACCGAAACGGGCTTCGGGTTTGCCCTGATATATGAAACGCCCGCCGGCAGGGCTTTTCCGCGGCTTTCGACAATCGCACAGAGATACATCAGAAGCTGCATATCTATCCCGATTTCGATTTTCTTTTCGTCGTATTTTTTATCCCCGGTTTTATAGTCAAGCACCCTGAACCAGTCGCCCTTTTCGCCGTGGAAAACATCTATTCTGTCGGCAATTCCGCCCATCGCCACACTCCCCGAAGAAAGCGGCAGGACAACCGTCGGGATGTCGTCTTTTCCTCTTCCGACTCTTTTTTCGAAAGCGAACGTTTCAAAAGACGAACGCCTTTTTTCTTCGACAAGCCTTCTGAGAGTTCTTTCGAGTTTCTTCATTATGTTGCGGAAATGAGCCTTGAAATTATCCGAAACGGGAGTGTTGCCGAAGAGAAATTCAAGTTCTTCCTTTTCGAATTCCGAAATAAGGCGGGAGATGTTTCCGGGGTCTTTTTCGGCGGCATCAAGCAGCTTTTCAAGCCCTTTATGAACGATATTTCCGAGTTCTCTCGAAGAGAGTTCCGCCCTTTCGTCGGGTCTTATTTTAAGTCCGTATTCAAGGAAAAACGAATAGGGACATTTCGCATATTTATCGGTGTTTGACGGCGAAAGATAGATATCCTTTCCGAAAAGCCGTTCGGAATTTTCGGGAGAAATCGTTTCTTTTCCGTCTTCTTTATTTTCAAGGAAAGGTGCAAAGGAAGTATCCGAAAGATACGAAGCTACGGAATGAGACGCGGTTTTCGAATAGAAAGAAAAGGCGGTGCGGTCGTTTACTATTCTTTCTTCCTCTCCCGAATATCCGACAACAGACGGCGGCATTTTCACTTTAAGCGAGGGAAAAATTTTAAGAATTCGGGCAAGATATTCGCCCGCGGCGTCGGTTCCGAGACCCTTTAACGGGTGGGAAAGATAGCATTTTTCGCTTGCGGCGGACGTCGCGAGCGAAAAGAGGAATTTTTCGTAATTTACCTTTTCGTCAAGCGTTTTTCCGAGTTCGATATCTTTTGCCGCAAGAAGTTCGAGTTCCTTTTCGGAGAACAGAGCGTCACCCTCGACTTCTCTCGGGAAAGTCCTGTCGGAGCAGCCCAAAATAAAGACGGCTTTCTGCGACATAAACGGGATCATAGCAACCGTTCCGGCAACAACCCTGTCAAGAGATGTCGGCAAAATCGCGATATCGGTGTTTTCGGCAGCGGAAAGAAAGACCGAGCGGAAATCCTCGGCGGAAATTTCGCAGTCGCCGCTGACAAAAACCGTTTCGTCGAGCATTTTTATTATAAGGTCATAGACCCTGAGCTGTTCGGCGTAAAGGGCGTGTTCGTCGAAATCGCGGTAGAAATCGGCGATTTTTTCAATCTTTTCGGGCATATTCACAAAGGTCATAACTTCGTAAAGAGCCTTGGCGTAGTTTCTTACCGTGTTTCTTTTTCCTGCGGCGGCAAAAACCGAGACGGTCTCAACGAACCGTTCGCGAAGTCCGTTTAATTTTTCAAGCTTTTCTTTATCGGCGGCAATCTCTTCTTCTTTCATTTTTTCGGTGATAAAACCCGACGGACTTTTCGTAAAAGGACGGGCAAAATCTTTTGCGGCGTAAGGCCATTTGTAAAAATAGCGTTCGAGAAGAGAAACCGAGTCGGCGTCGTCGGTAATAAAGCCCGTTTTGAACGCCGAAAGAATGTTTTCGTTATTATAGCCGTCGACAAAAGAGGAAATAACCGACAAAATAAACGTCATCGGAGACTTCTGCTTTACGGGCGTTTTTTTATGATAGAAAACAGGAATTCCGTATTCGGAAAAGACGGGTTCGATTATTCCCGAATAAGTGTCGATATCCCTTGCGGTTACCGCGATATCGGAATAGGAATAACCCTCTCTTACGAGTTTTGAAATTTGGGAAGCGGCATATTCGACCTCGTCGAAAAGGTCGGACGCACGATAGACAGAAATGTTTTCGGGCATCTTTTCATAAGGCGTTGAGTCTTCTTCGAAAATGTTTTTTGCGAGAAAAGAAAGGTCTTCGGTAACAAATCTTTTCGCGTCGGAAAGAACGGTTGCGTTTATCTTTCCGCCGCATTTTTTTATTTTTGAAATGAGCTGTCTTTCGTTTTTCTCAACGCCCCACATCGGGCTGTCGCTTTCCGCCCTGAATTTCCCGTCGGAAAGAGCGGAAACAGTGACCTCGGCTCCCGATTTATAAAGAGAGAGAATAACCTCTCTTTCCTTGGCGTTAAAGGTTTTGAAGCCGTCGACAAAAATTTCGGCATCCGAAAAAACGCCGTCTTTTTCAATTTCTTCGGCGGCGGAAAGATGCAGGTCGTCGGGGTCGAAATATTCTTCCGAAAAAAGCCCCGTATACGCCCCGTAAGCAAGGGCGATATCGGTTATTTTTTTGTCTTCGGCGGTTTTTCCGACCTCGTAAAAATATTCGGGAGATACTCCCCTGCTTTTCAAGTTTCTGAAAATATCGCAGAGAAGAGAGGTGAATTTTACGTTTTTATAGCCTTTCGGGTAATATTCAAACCCCGGAGAAACGCTGTCGACCGCCTGCAAAGCAAGGATATTCCTGCCGACATCGGTAAGAGATACGTCGCTTTCTCTTCCGCTCTGACGAAGAGCCAGAAGACAAAAACGCTTAAAGGAAAAAACGCGGACATAGACCATCAGTTTTTCGCCGAGATACGACATATAAAGCCGTTCGACGGCGAGGGTATATTGGTCGGGGACAAGCACATAAACCCTGCCGCAGACGCCCTTTGCTTTTCTTTTTGCAAGAGCCTCGGCGGAGAGTTTGACCCTCTTCATTATTTCGCAGGTTTTTCCGCTTCCGAAACCGCCGAAAACGATGTTAAAATCTTTCATTTTTTCCTCCGTAAAGGTATACGTCCGTAAAATATCGGAAATAATAGATAAAGTCAGTCATTTCCTATCAGTCAACAAAAAAACGGGAGATAAGGAAATGAACAGAGTTGAAATATGCGGAGTTAATACCTCCGAAATAAAAGTCCTTTCCGAAAAGGAAAAGGAAGCACTGTTAAAAAAGATAAAGTCGGGCGACACCGCCGCAAGAGAAGAGTTTTTAACCGGAAACTTAAAGCTTGTTTTAAGCGTTATCAAGCGGTTTTCCGGCAGAGGCGAAAGTGCAGACGACCTCTTTCAGATAGGTTGCATAGGTCTTATAAAAGCCCTCGACAATTTCGATGTTACGCAGAACGTAAAATTCTCGACCTACGCCGTGCCGATGATTATCGGGGAAATACGCAGATATCTTCGGGACAACAACGCCGTAAGAGTGAGCCGCTCGATGAGAGACACCGCCTATAAGGCTCTTTCGGTAAAAGAAGAAATGCAGAAAAAACTGCAAAGAGACCCGACGGCGGAGGAGATAGCAAAGGAACTTTCGCTGCCGCGGCGGGACGTCGTTGTCGCAATGGAAGCAATCGTCGACCCCGTTTCGCTTTTCGACCCCGTTTATAACGACGACAGCGATTCGCTCTATATCATGGATCAGATCCGCGACAAAAAGGAAACCGATTCGGGCTGGATCGAAGAAATTTCGATAAAGCAGGCGGTCGCTTCCCTTTCGGAAAGAGAAAAGAACATTTTATCGCTGCGGTTTTACGGCGGCAAAACGCAGACCGAGGTCGCAAAGCAGATAGGAATTTCGCAAGCTCAGGTCTCCCGCCTCGAAAAGAGTGCACTTTCGCAGATTAAAAACTATCTGTGAAAATTCTACCATAAACGAGCTTCAAAGTCAACTGAATTATGTCCCATAAAAAGGACACCTGATATATCAAAAAGCGGACTGTTTGGCAGTCCGCTTTTTTTTATTTCAATATCGGAAAAAGGCGGCGAATACCTCTGTCCGCGACTTTTTCGAGAAACGCCGAAAACTCTTTAATGTGCAGGAGCCTGAAAAGCAGCGACCTTATAAAATCGACGAGAAGACCCGCCGTCCAGAGGATCGCCGAAAAGAGAAAGACCTGCAGGACGGCAACCGCAGAATTTTCGGAAAGCAGTTTTGCCGTCGCCCCGTAGAGAAGAGCCCAGACCGCGGGACTCAGCTGGAATAAATATATGCCGAACGCAAGCGGCGAAATTTTCGAAACGATTTTCCCCTTTATCTTCATGCGGGAGAAAACGATAACGGTCAGAAGCGCGGGCAGGGTCATTGTCGGAGACACGTATGACAGAAACCTGTCCGCTTTCGCAAAAATAAACAAAAGCCACGTAGCGGTAAGACACAGAACCGAAAACAATATCAATATCCACGTTTTCTTTTCGGCAAAGAGGTTCGCTTTCTTCGCCGAAGCGCCGAGGATATAGAGAACGATAAGCCATATCCCGGAATATCCGCCCGCCGTTTTGAAGGCGAAATTCACCGATTCGGCAACGGAAAAAATAAGGAAAAACACGATAAATATCTTTTTGGCCGTATTTTCGCTCATGTCGGAAATAAACCTGTTTATGATCGGGGCGAATAAAAACACGGCGAAATACGAGGTGAAATACCAGAACGTCCCGAAAGTTACGGGCAAAGCCGCACGGCAGACCGCGATTTTCGAGAAGTCGGAATAAAGCCCTGCCGCCGCAAAAATTGCGGTAACGACAAAGGAATAAAAGAACACCTGAAACCACAGTCCGATAAGTTTTCGAGGCTTTAAGGGCTTGTCGTAAGACGCCATATAGCCGCTGATAATAGCAAACGCGTCGACCGCGAAATAAGCGAAGGTTTCAATAAGCATAAAGACGGCGCATTCGATTTTTCCGACAGACGAGCCTAAGGCGAGAATCCCTCCCCTGCCGAGAACATGAAGGATACAGACCATATACATAAGCACGAGCCGCAGAAGGTCTATTCCGTAATTTCTTTCGGTCATACTGTTTTCCTCCTCATTTTTTTTATCGAACGGGCAGGGGCAAAGAAGAAATCGAGATACGGCGTAAGTGCCGCGATCTTGGCGATAACGACGGGTAAAAATATTCCGAAAATAAGTCCTGCCGCAATATTTACCGCGTAACTTGCGATACCGAATTTTATCAAGAGAATTCTTACGGCTGCGGTAAAGAACGTATGCAGAAGATATATCTGAAACGAATATGTGCAGATAAAATCGAGAAAACGGCTGACGGCGGAAATTTTCGGCAAAGTATAAATAAAACATACCGACGAGAAAATTCCGAAAACCGTAAGCAGATCGTCGACGAAAAGATAATTTACAATTCCCGTTTTTATAATGACAACAGCCGAAACGAGATGTAAAATCACAATTCCGACACGGGCAAAAGTCGGTATTTTTTCAACCGAAAGCGATTTTAAGCAGGTGCCGAGACCGAACGCCAGAACGCAGTTCATTGACGAGTCGAGAAATCCCATATTCACGCCCGAAATTTTTAAGATTACGAACACCGCGTAAAGCCCTGCGGTCTTTATGTAATTCGGGATTTTATCGGGAAGCACCGTCCAGAAAACGAAGAGCCAGAAAAGGGCGTATAAAAACCAATATTGAGCGACGGGAGTTTTCCACAGAAACAGAATATCGGTAAGGGAATAGGGAATGTTTACGCCCGGAATAAGGCTGTTCACAGCGATATATAAGCTTGAAAAAACGAAATAAGGAACGCCGAGATTGAGAAGTTTGTTTCCTAAAAATTTAAGTTTTCCGCCCTTGCTTTTGAAGCCCCCGGTAACCGAATAAACATACCCCGAAAGGAACATGAAAAGGTCGATATGAAAAGACCAGATAAAAGTTTCCGCGGTTTCGGCAAAAAACGGAATACTGCCGCCCGCAGTCCGAATTCCGATCATAACATGCCCCAAAACGACCAAGAGACAGGCGTACCCTTTTAAGGCGTCGGCAAGTTTATCTCTCTTCACAAAAACGCTCCTTTCTCTCCGAATATGTATTATAATAGCATAAAAATTATTAAATGTCTATAAGAAAATGTAAAAACGCTTGACTTTTTGTCGATTTTGCTGTATATTTGTAAAGTATTATATAATAAATAAGAGATACGGAAAAAATGCCGCGGCGAAAAACGGCGTTCGGTGGAGAGATGAAAAAAAAATATTATTCGGCAATAGATATAGTCAAAATCATATGTGCTGTGTTGATAGTTTTCATCCACACATCGCCTCTCGAATCGGTAAACGGTACGCTTAATTCGCTTTTGGTTAATTACATAAGCAGAATTGCTGTACCGTTTTTCTTTATTTCTTCGGGCTTTTTGCTTTTCGGGAAAACGGATATAAAAAAGCCGGACGGAAACGCCGTGAAAAAATATCTGAAAAGAATTCTTTCCCTTTACCTCATCTGGTCGGCGGTCTATTTCCCTTTTACAGCTTTGCAGATACATTGGAGCAAAACACCGGCACAGGGATTCGGAATTTTTCTTAACTGGACGAAAAATATGATTTTCTCCGCGGGCTTCGGCTTTTTGTGGTATCTTCCCGCAACGATAGTCGCCGTGGCGATAGTCTATTTTCTCTTAAAACGCGGAGTAAGTCTCAACACCGTCCTTTTTATCGGCGTTATTCTTTACTGCATAGGTCTTTGCGGACAGAGCTATTTCGGGCTTGTTTCGCAGATTCCGTTTCCCGACGGTTTCAAAAACGCGGTCAAAGCGTTCCACGACTTTATCGTCACGACCCGCAACGGCGTTTTCGAAGGTGTAATTTTTATCGCCCTCGGAGCAAAGCTTTCGCAAAGAGAAAAACTCGGAAGTGCGAAAAGAGCTGCGGCGGAATTTGTTGTTTCGATGTTTCTTCTCGGCTGCGAATTTGCCTTTGTTTCGAAAATGGGTTGGCAGCTTCATTACGACATGTATATTTTTCTCATTCCCGCGGCATATTGTCTTCTCAAACTGACGCTCTGCATAAATTCGAAAATCGGCATGAAGAAAATCAAATTTCTCCGACCTTACAGCTCCCTTATTTATTTCACGCATATGATACCGACGGAGATAATACATATTGTTTTTCGCGGACGGAAAATGAGTTCGCCGCTTTTATTCTCGATAGTTTTTATTACGACAATCGCAATATCCACAGCGATAGTTTTTGCGTCACGAACAAAAAAACTCGCTTTTCTTAAAAAAATCTACTGAAAAGAAGGCTTCAAGTGAAACCGCAATCGAAATCAAAGAAAATTAAATTCAATCTGCTGTCGGTAGTGCTTTGCCAGATAATCACCATAGCGATAGGCTTTCTTTTGCCGAGGCTGTATATCGAAAACTTCGGTTCTTCGGTAAACGGCGTTCTCTCGACGATAAAACAGATATTCACCTATCTCTGTCTTTTAGAAGCCGGCGTCGGGCTCGCGACCTCGCAGGCACTATTGAAGCCCGTCGCGACCCACGACAAAAATTCGATAAACAGTATTCTCGCCGCAACGAAAAACCACTACATAAAAATAGGCTTTGTCTATTCCGCGGCGGTCGCCGTTATCGCCGTCGTCTACGGTTTTTTTGTCGACACCGGAATGTCGCCCTATACCGTTA
>CAKSPP010000014.1 GCA_934481505.1 uncultured Eubacteriales bacterium | reverse complement strand
TCGCTTAAAGCAGTTAAGAATACCTACTATGCATTCAATGCAAAATATGCTAACGGACTCCTTCCGGCAGGCAGATATTTCTTCGATGCAGAAGGTAAACTTGTTCAGGAATAATAATTGCTGAATTCAAGAGACGCGGACAAAAGTCCGCGTCTCTTTTCATATATAAGGATAAAAAAATCGCCCCGAGCGGGGCGATTTTCTATTACAGGGAATTTCTTTATTGGGAAAACAAAAGCATAGTTCTGAACGATTTTATTACTCCTCTGTGGATGATAATTCTGTCCCCAGAGATGAACATATCGATAAATCTCATTTTATTTGCTTGAAATCTATTCCATTTGCAGATTTATATGGTTTGCGTTTCACTTAACCTCTATTTATTTGCTGATAGTCTCCTATATTGGGTTATACGGCATTATTTTTGTTTATACATTGTTCCTATTGTATTGCAACAGACTTTCTGCTTTTTATATCTTATAAAATATAATTCTTTATATATAAAAAGGCGATTCCTTTTACGGAATCGCCTTAATGTTTTTACCTGATTTAAGAGTTTTTCTTTGCTGCTTTTCTGAGGCGTTTTGCTTCTTTATTTGCCGCGATACCGTCTATTGCAGATTCTTTTACAAGTCCGCAAAGAGCGATAAGAGCTATTGCATTAGGGAGAACCATCAGATAGTTGAACATATCGGTAAGCTCCCATACAAGGTCGTTTGAGAGGCAGGAACCGAGGAATACAAATCCGACAGCTATTGCAGAATATATTACGGAAGCTTTCTTGCCGAAAAGATATTCAAAATTCAGCTTTCCGAATAGGTTCCAGCCGAGAATGGTCGAAAATGCAAAGAAGAGAAGACATATGGCAATAAATGCGTTTCCTATTGTCGTTGCCGTTGTTGAACCTCCGAGAGCCGCTCCTATTGCATACTGTGCCATATTTGTTTTGGAAATGATATCAACGCCTGCGGCTCCGTTTGCAAGAATTCCGCCGTTTGTATAAAGGGTTGTAATAACGAGAAGTGCGGTCATTGTAAGCACAACGAAGGTATCTATAAATACTCCGACCATTGCAACAACGCCCTGGTCATGCGGTTTGTCAACCTTTGCAAGAGCATGAGCGTGAGGGGTTGAACCCATACCCGCTTCATTTGAGAAAAGCCCTCGTTTTGCTCCCTGGCTTATTGCTGTCTTAATTGCATAACCGACAGAACCGCCGATTATCGCCTGAGGCATAAAGGCATATTTGAAGATAAGACCGAAGGTCTCGGGAATACTTGTTATTCTGAAAGCAAGGATTACAAGTCCTCCGAGAAGGTAGATACCTGCCATTATCGGAACGATTTTTTCCGTAATTGAAGCAACTCTGTGGAGTCCTCCGAAAAATACGAACGCCGAAATTATCGCGAGGATTATACCTATTATCCATGACGGAACGCCGAATGCGGTATTAAATGTTTCGCCGATAGAGTTTGACTGAACCATTGTTCCGAAAAATCCGAGAGCAAGAATTATCGCAACAGAGAAGAAACCTGCCAAAAACTTTCCGAATTTTCCTTTGAAAGCTGTTGTTATGTAATAAACAGGGCCGCCGGTAACGGAACCGTCTTCCGAAACCT
Source organism: uncultured Eubacteriales bacterium (assembly GCA_934481505.1). GTDB lineage: Bacteria > Bacillota > Clostridia > Oscillospirales > UBA644 > Geddesella. The sequence continues at coordinate 13,753 of CAKSPP010000014.1, read as the reverse complement.
TTCTTGTTTTCTGAGCAAGAACCGCTTCTGCGTAAATTGTTGCCATTCCGAAAAAGGCTATAACCCACATCCAGAATATCGCTCCGGGACCTCCGATAAGAATAGCACCGCAAGCTCCGACGATATTTCCTGTTCCGACCTGTGCCGCGATAGCCGTTGCAACAGCCTGGAAAGAGGAAATTCCTCCGCTGTGTTTACCGCCCTTTAACGAGAAGTTGCCGAACATTCTGCGGCATCCTTCGCCGAAACAGCGAATCTGAATAAATTTTGTCTTGACGGTAAAGAGAATGCCTATACCGATAAGCAGGATTATCAGAATATAATCCGTTAGGTAAGAATTGATTGTTTGTACTGCTCCGAGTACAGCGTCCGAAAATTGCTGCATTTTTTTCCTCCTGATTTAGAATAAGAAAAAGCGGCGGGTATAAAACCTGCCGCTCTGAAAAATCCGCACCGATAGCTAAAAAATTTCGGCTCTGTCCTTTTGCCTGAGAGATTCGGTTTTATAAACCTTGCACCTTCGGCACCCGCACGGGGATTCTCCAGAGGCCTCTCCGCCTGCGGTTTCTTTTGATTCCGCAAGTTTCAACGAGGTCATTATTCAATTCTTGATAATTATAGCAGAAAAAAAGTCGAATGTCAACCGTTTTCAGCGTTTTTTATCAGTTTTTCGAGAGTTTCCTCTATTTTCCTGCGTGCTTCTTCCGGATTCTCCGTGTTTTCGACCGCTTTTTCCATCGGACAAATTCCCGTTTTGTCGCGGTTTATAATTTCTTCCGTTTCTGTCCCCGAAAAAACAGTGATACCGTATCTGTCGAAAACGGGTCTTGCTTTTTTGCTTAAAACTTCGGCATATACTTCTTTTACGCCGAGAAGAACATATAAAAACGCCGCCGCACGCCCGACTATTTTGTCTGCTGCCGAAAACGATGACATATCCTTTTTATCGGAAAGAAGTCCGAGAAGCGGTTTTACTCCGCGTTCATCCGATATTGCGGTTTCTTTTTTCGAAACGAAAACGCAGGAATGTTTGCCGTTTTCAAGGATTTCTTTTGCTTTTACCGTTTCATTTTTCATTGCGTTTAACAGCATAGACCGCAAGCGGAATTAAAACAAGCTGCAAAACAATTCCGCATATTCCTGTTTTTATTGAGGTGAGAATCATCATCGGGTTAAGCGAATAATTGAAGCCAAACACCGCGATAAGAATTGCCGCAGCTCTTATAAGGCGTCCGATAACCTGAACCGACAAAACCTGAAAAACAGTCGGGATTTTTGTTTTTGAAAGAAGTCCTGCGAAAAATCCGTAACTGAAAAGCTCAATAGCCATAAACGGCAGGAGAAGAGCCGAGGGCATTCCCGAAATGAGAAAACTTATAACGGGAGAAAGAACTCCTGCAACGGCTCCTACAACGGGTCCTGCGATAAAGCCCGCAAGAATAACGGGTAAGTGCATCGGAAGCCATATTTCTCCGAGGGCTTTGCCTGCGGCAAGATGCAATATCTGCGGAAGAACCACCGCAAGTGCTATCGTGATTGCCGTGATAATTGTTTTGGTTTTGACCGAATATTTTTCCCAAATTGCTGTATTCATTTTCTTTCCTCACTTTCCGAAATATGCCGAAACATCTTCAAGGTATTTGATTATGGGCAGATGCTGAGGACAAGCCTCTTCGCACTGTCCGCATTTTAAGCAGTCGCTTGCTTTTCCGAATATCTTTGTAAGATTATCGTAATATTCGCCCTGCGGTGTCCATCCTTTGCTTGCAATTTCCTGTTTGTCGGCGTTATAAAGCGAAAAATATTTCGGAATTGCAATGTGCATCGGGCAGCCGTCCGTGCAATATGAACATCCGGTGCAGGGAATTGCGATATTTGAGTTGATAATGTCGACCGCTTTTCTTATTATCGCGTTTTCTTCGTCGTCAAGCGGCTTGAAATTCTGCATATATCCGGTGTTGTCGAGAAGCTGCTCCATATTGCTCATTCCCGAAAGCACCATGAAAACATTTTTAAGACCTGCCGCAAATCTTATCGCCCACGAAGGAATTGACATTTCGGGGGAGTGATCTTTGAAAAGTTTTTCGACAGGTTCCGGAACATTTGCCAAGGTTCCGCCCTTGACGGGCTCCATTACTACGACTTTCATTCCGTGCTTTTCAGCAACTTCGTAGCATTTGCGGGATTGAATTCCGTCGCTTTCCCAGTCAAGATAGTTTATCTGCAACTGAACAAAATCGAAAAACGGATTTTCGGTAAGCACTTTTTCAAGAAGATCGGCGTGGTCGTGGAACGAAAATCCGATATTTTTGACAAGCCCTTTTTCTTTTTTCTCGCGTATCCAATTGAAACAGTCGAGTCTTTTATATTTTTCGTAATGCTCGACTCCGATATCGTGCAGAAGATAATAATCGAAATATTCGACGCCCGTCTTTTCTCTCTGTTCTTCAAAGACGCGGTCTCTGTCTTCTTTTGTCTCTATAAATCCGCAATGCAGTTTTGTCGCGAGGGTATAGGCGTCACGCGGATATCTGTCGACAAGGGCTGCTTTTGCCGCATTTTCGCTCTTGAAACCGCAATACATCCACGCTGTGTCAAAATAAGTAAAGCCCCTTTCTATGAAAGTGTCTACCATCTTTTTTACTTGTTCAATGTCGATTGAACCTGCGTCGTTTGGATCTTTTAACGGGAGTCTCATAAGCCCGAATCCGAGTTTTTTTGCTTCCATAGATATTCTCCTTTTTACCTTTTTCTTTAATTATACTACTTGAAGTTGGCTCCAAGTCAATGGGGTGATTGTGAAAAATTTGTGAAATATGTCGACTGTATTGTTTTTTAGAGGTCTGTTGTTGAAAAAAGTCGGCTTTTATGTTAAAATATTATTATAGGTATAAAAAGAAGGTCATATAAATGAAAGACAATTTCGTAAAACTTTATACAACCGACGGGGAAAAGCTTTCCGACCCTATCTGGAACGAATATCCGCGTCCGATGCTTTTCAGAAATTCCTTTTTCAATCTGAACGGAAAGTGGGAATTTGCGGTTTCGGAATCGGAAAATATTCCGCACCGCTTTCCTCTTGAAATTACTGTTCCTTTTGTTCCCGAATCGGTGCTTTCTGGGCTTGATATGACAATCCCGGAGAGTTCATATCTTTTTTATCGCAGAACCTTTATTCTTCCTGCGGGGTTTCGCCGTGACAGAGTGATTTTTCATGTCGGTGCCTGCGATCAGTATGCCGATGTTAATATAAACGGAAAACATCTCGGCAGCCATAAGGGCGGATACGATCCGTTTTCTTTTGACATTACCGACTGCGTTTCGGACGGTGAAAATACCGTTGTTATAAGAGCATTTGACGACCTTTCGTCGGGGCTTATTCCTTACGGAAAACAGCGTCGCCGCAGGGGAGGAATGTGGTATACGCCCGTTTCGGGTATCTGGCAGACCGTCTGGATCGAAAGCACGCCCGAAAAATATGTCAAGGCAATAAAAACCGAAATAAAGGGCAACACTGTTTATTTTAAGGTAAAAGGCGTCAAACACGGAAGAATTATTCTCTTTACTCCCGAAGAAAAAGTCCGTTTCTTTATAGAAGACGGCAGGGCGGAATATAAAGTTGAAAATCCGAGATTTTGGTCGCCCGAAGATCCGTATCTTTACCGTTTTTTTGTCGAAACGGACGGCGACTTGGTCGAATCTTATTTTGCGTTCAGAACTCTTGAAATAAAAGAAATCGACGGAATTAAAAGGCTTTGTCTCAACGGAAAGCCGTACTTTTTCAACGGACTTTTGGATCAGGGCTATTTTTCGGACGGAATTTTCACCCCGGCGGCTCCCGAGGGCTATGAAAAAGATATCAAATTCGCAAAAAGCCTCGGTTTCAACACTCTTCGCAAGCATATAAAGGTTGAGCCCGAAAAGTTCTATTACGACTGCGACAGGCTCGGAATGATAGTTTTTCAGGATATGGTAAACAACGGAAAATATTCTTTTCTGCGTGATACCGTTCTCCCGACGATCGGCATTAAAAATTTACCCGATAAATATCTTCACCGCAACGAAAAAAGTCGTGAAGAATTCCTTCATTCGATGTTCAAAACCGTAACGAGACTTTATAATCACCCCTGCGTCTGCCTGTGGACGATTTTCAATGAGGGGTGGGGACAGTTCTCGTCGTCGGACGTTTACGAAGGACTGAAAAAACTCGATTCGACAAGATTTATCGACACCGCTTCGGGCTGGTTTAAGGGCGGAGAAAGCGATGTCGAAAGCGTTCATTGCTATTTTAAGCAATATAAGCAAAAGCCTGCCGAAAAACCGATACTTCTTACCGAATTCGGCGGATACAGTTTCAGACCGTTCGAACATTCTTTCAACACCGAAAAAACTTACGGCTATAAGTATTTCGACAATAAAAAAGCTTTCGAAAACGATATTTTGAGGCTCTATATCGAAGAGATAATTCCGAATATCGAAAACGGACTTTGCGGAGCGATTTATACTCAGCTTTCCGATGTCGAGGACGAAACGAACGGACTTATTTCCTACGACAGAAAAGTAGTCAAGGTTTCGCCCGAAAAATTCCGCACCGTTGCCCGTCAGCTTAAAATAAAGGGCAAAAAATCCTCGGAAAGTGGCTTGTGATATGAAAATAAGCGTTATTATTCCGGTCTATAACGTCGAAAAGTATTTGGAAGAATGTGTTAAAAGCGTTGCTTTGCAGACATATTCAGATATCGAAATAATTCTTATCGACGACGGCTCGACCGACTCTTCGGGGACTATCTGCGATAATCTCGCAAAAGAAGACAGCCGAATTGTCGTTATTCATACCGAAAACAAAGGGCTTTCGGCGGCGAGAAACAAGGGAATAAGCGTTGCTTCGGGCGATTATGTCGCTTTTCTTGATTCCGACGATTTCTGGCTCTGCAAAAACGGTATTGAAAAAGCTGTCGGAATGATTGAAAATTCCGATTGCGACGTGCTTTTCTGGGGATATAAAAAGGTGTACGGATATACTTTTACTCAAATCTCCGTCGAAAATATACAATCGGAAATTTTTGAAGCCGACGGTTCGCTTAAACCGAAAATCAAAGAAAGAAAACTTATATCCTGTGCATGGAACAGCTTAATAAGGAAAAATGCCTTTGAAGAAAAAGACCTGTCTTTCGAAGAGGGGCGTTTTTCCGAAGACATCGAGTGGCTCACAAGACTGCTTATTTATGCAAATAAGGTCTGTTTTGCGGACTTTGAAATGACGGCTTACAGGCAGCGTGAAGCGTCGATAACCCACAGTGTGACAAAAAAGAATGTCGACGATATGCTTCACCATTGCGATACTGTTGTTTCTCATATCGAAAAGACAAACGGCGGGAAAAAAGAACTGCTGAAAGCCTATCTTTCGGAGCAGGTATGCAATGCCGTTATTTCGGTATCTATGCTTAAAAAAGGCGAATATCCGATAGGAACCGTTAAAAAATACAAAAAATATATGAGCAATGCCGTTACCTCGCGTTCGAAACTTATTGCTTTGTTCTCGAAAATTTTCGGATTCAAGGCGACTGTCGGAATGCTTAGGATAACGGGAAAGGTTATATGAATATTTTAGTTATATCGCAGGAAACCTGGACGGAAAAAACAAACGGCGGAAACGTTCTGTCAAATATCTTCAAGAATTTCGATACCGCAAATTTCGCACAGATATATTGCAGTGCGGGGCTCCCCGAAAATTCGATATGTTCTCGTTATTTTCAGCTTTCCGACAGGCTTATGCTCAAAAAACAATTTAGAATTATAAATTCGCAGGATATTGTTTCCGACCCTAATGACACCGAAATGGTCGGGAGAAGTCTTCGTTCCGGTATTTTTCGCGAAGTTTTGCTTCTTGCAAGGGAAGCAGCGTGGTCGATTATAAATTGGAAGAGCGAGGCGTTGAAAAACTTTATTCTCGATTTTCACCCCGATATCATTTTCGCTCCCTGCTATTCCTATATCCATACTTCAAAAATCGCCCTGTATGCACAGGAACTTACTGGCTGCCCCGTAATATCCTATATTTCCGACGACAACTATTCCTGCAAGCGGATATCTTTTTCTCCGTCTTTCTGGATAAACAGATTTATTACAAGAAAATATATCAGAAAACTTTTTGCGAAAAGCCGGCTGATATATACGATGACGCAAAATCAGATCGACGAATACGAGCCGATTTTCAATGTCAAAATGAAAATTCTCTGTAAGGGCGGAAAACCTGCTGCCGAGAAAACAACGGTAAACAACCCGATACGGCTTATCTACGGCGGAGGCCTTTATCTTAACAGGTGGAAGATTTTGGCGGAAATAAAAAAAGCTCTCGAAAATGTCAATAAAGACGGAATAAAAGCACAGCTTCATATCTATTCGTCGACGGAGCTTCCCGAAAAAGTCAGAAATAAGCTGAACGACAATGAGAATTCGTTCTTATTCCCGGCGATAAGTTACGAAAAACTTATGAGCGAATATAAAAATTCCGATATCGCGTTGCATGTCGAGGCTTTCGACAAAAAGAATCTGTCTTATACAAGGCTTTCTTTTTCAACGAAGATTGTCGACTGTCTTTCGAGCGGCTGTGCAACTGTCGCAGTAGGCCCCGAAGGCCAGGCAGGAATTGACTATCTTGAAGCTAACGACGGGGCTGTCTGTATTCGAGATAAAAACGAAATTGCGGAAAAGATAACAGAACTTATAAATCATCCCGAAACCATTCTTCAATATTCGAAAAAAGCGGCGGAACTGCTTATAAAAAATCATTCGGAGGAGGCTATTTCCGAAATGGTAAAAAACGATTTTGAAGAAATCTTCGAAAACGAAAAATAAAAAAGAGCCTGTGAAAACTTAGTTTTCACAGGTTCTTTGATATATTCAGAATGTCGGTTCTTCGATACTCATATTCGCGTAAGCGTTGAGGTCGGGACCCGCAACTTTTCCTGCTTTGTATTCAAAATAGCCCTGAGCCGCGATCATTGCCGCGTTGTCTCCGCAATATTTGAGTTCGGGGATATATAATGAAATATCCCGCTTTTTACAGTCTCTTTCAAGTCTTTCGCGTAAAAAAGAATTTGCAGAAACGCCGCCTGCGACAACCAATTTCTTTTCTCCGAAAAGGCACGCAGCGTCGGTCGCTTTTGAAGAAAGAACATCGCAGACCGCTTCCGTAAAAGACACCGCAATATCTTCTCTTGAATACTCTTCGTTTTTCTGTTCTTTCTGATGAACATAGTTTATTACAGAGGTTTTTATTCCGCTGAAAGAAAAATCAAAGGGGCTGTTTTCAAAATTTACTCTCGGGAAGTGTATCGCGTTTTTGTCCCCGTTTTTCGCGAGCTTTTCGACTTTTACGCCTCCCGGATATCCGAGGCCGAGAATTCTTGCCGTTTTGTCAAAAGCTTCTCCCGCGGCGTCGTCACGAGTTCTTCCGAGAATTTTATATGAACATTCGTCCGCAACATGTACGATATGGCTGTGTCCGCCCGAAACGATAAGAGCCGTGAACGGCGGTTTTAAGTCGGGGTGAGTTATATAGTTTGCGGCGACATGCCCTCTTATATGGTGCACGGGAATAAGCGGCTTTCCGGTTGCCGCCGAAAGGCTTTTTGCGAAATTTACGCCGACAAGCAACGCTCCGATAAGCCCCGGTGCATATGTCACGGCTATCGCGTCGATATTGTCAATCCCTTCGATATCCGAAAGCGTGTCTTTGACAAGAGGGGAGATTGCTTCGCAATGTGCTCTTGCGGCAATTTCGGGGACAACTCCGCCGTAAAGAGTATGTATGTCGATCTGCGATAAAACGCGGTTTGAAAGGACTTCTCTTCCGTCTTTTACAACCGCTGCCGCGGTTTCGTCGCAGGAAGATTCTATTCCGAGTATGTTCATTCAAATTTCTCCAATTCGTATTTCATAGTGTAGGCGTCTTCGTCTGGTTTTTCGTAAAAATGCCGCCGTTGTGCGATTTTTTCGAATCCCTGTTTTTCATAAAGCGAGATTGCGGCAGCGTTCGAAATTCGGACTTCAAGAAGAATTTCTGAAATGCTTTCTTCTTCGCTGATACTCTTGATTTTTTCGATAAGAGCCTGCCCGAACCCGTGATTTCTTTTGTCTTCGGATACTGCCACCGAAACTATTTCGGCAACGCCTCCGGTTATAAGAAAAACTGCGTGGCCTGCATATTCGTCTCTGTCTTTTGCCGTAATTATGCGGTAAAGCGGATTTTTCAACATTTCATAAAGTTCTTTTTCGGACAGAGGTATCGAAAAAGAGCTTTTTTCGTTTTCGGCGATATTTTTTATATCGGCGTCAGTTGCTTTTTCTGTCATTTTCAAGCTTGTCAAAGACGGCTTTTACCGCCGTTTTTATCTCCTCGGCACATTTTTCATATTCAGAAAGACTTTTTCCGTAAGGATCGGAAATATCCGAATTTTTAAGGCAGAAAACTTTTTTATCGGGGAAAGCCGACCTCAGAAAAAGGCATTGTTCTTCGGTCATTGTGAGAATTAAGTCCGCATTTTCAGCCTTTTCTTTTGTGAGACGTGACGACTTGAAAGTCGAAAGGTCGATATCTTCTTTTTTTAATGCCGCAACGGCGTTTTCGGATGCGGGAAGTCCGTCAGCAGTCATAATGCCGGCACTTTCCGCCGTTATATTAAGTTTTCTTTTTTCGGCTTCTTTTTTTGCAAAAGCCTCTGCCATAGGACTCCGGCAGGTGTTGCCGGTGCAAACGAATAATATTTTCATCAGTGTGCCTCGTACCATGTTTTTCCGATTCCGACATCGGCGATGAGCGGAACGGAAAGGTTTGCGACGTTCTCCATTTCGGTTTTCAGAATTTCAGCCGCCGCTTTTGCTTTCTCTTCGGGGGCTTCGACAATGAGTTCGTCGTGAACCTGTAAAATAAGTTTTGCTTCGGGAATTTCTTTTTTGAGTTTGTCAAAAACTCTTATCATCGCGAGTTTTATAAGGTCGGCAGCCGTCCCCTGTATCGGGGTATTTCGGCAGACGCGGTGCCCGAACGCCTGAATCTGTTTGTTTTTCGAAAACAGTTCGGGAACATATCTCCGTCTTCCGAAAAGCGTTTCGACATATCCAGAAGTCTCCGCTTTTTCTACGACTTCTTTCATATATCTGTCAACCCCGGAATAGGTCGCAAGATAGCTTTCTATATATCTTTTGGCTTCTTTTCTCGGAATTTTCAAATCTTTTGAAAGGGAAAATTCGCCGATTCCGTAGACTATTCCGAAGTTTACGGTCTTTGCTCTGCTACGCATTTCGGCTGTTACCATTTCCGTCGGTAACCCGAAAATTTCGGAAGCTGTTACGGTGTGAATGTCAACCCCGTCGCAGAAAGCTTTTTTCATTGTTTCGTCGCCCGAAATATGGGCAAGGAGCCGCAGCTCGATCTGCGAATAGTCGGCGTCGATAAGCAGGTTTCCGTCCTCGGCGATAAACGCTTTGCGAAGCTGCCTTCCGAGTTCGGTTCGGACGGGAATATTCTGCAAGTTCGGTTCGATACTGCTTATTCTGCCGGTCTGGGTTACTGTTTGGGTGAATTTTGAATGAATTCTTCCGTCGTCGGCAATGGTTTTGATAAGCCCATCGACATATGTTGATTTTAATTTTGTCAGCTTTCTGTAAATTATGATATTGTCGATTATCGGGTGAAATCCTGCGAGAGATTCAAGAACTTCGTTGTCGGTCGAATAACCGGTTTTCGTTTTTTTGCGGCAGGGGAGAAACAGTTCTTCAAAGAGGACTATCCCGAGCTGCTTTGTCGAATTTATATTGAATTCTTTTCCTGCAAATCTGTAAATTTCTTCTTCCGCGGCGGAAATTTCCGAATCGATGCTTTTTCCGAATTCTTCAATGAAATTTCTGTCCGCCTTAAACCCGATATGCTCCATTTCGGCAAGAACCGAAGAAAGAGGCATTTCTATCTCGGAAAAGACCGACATTTCGCCGTTTTCTTCGAGTTTTGCTTTTATTTTGTCCGCGAGTTTTTGCAGCCCGAGAACAACGCCTGCCGAGTTGCGGTTTTCGGAAAGAAATTCGGCAAAAAGCCTGTCCGCCGAATAATTGGTTTCGGACGGGTTTAAGATATACGCCGCAAGCAAAGTGTCGAAAACAATGTTTACGGTAATATTTTCTTCAATCGCTTTAAGGTAGAGCTTTTTTGAGCCGTGAGCGATTACTTTTTTGCCGTCAAGATTTGAAAAATCGGAAAGGCGGCAAACTGTCTTTCCGTCGGAAATAAGATATACGCCGTTATCTTCGATTATCGAAAAAGTTTTGTCAGCCGCAAAAAAATCGGTCGGTTCGTCGGAAATTTCCGTTTCTGTCTGAGTCGGGTTTTCCTCTTCCTCTGCCGAATATTTTTTCGCGAGGCTTCGGAGTTCAAGCTCGGAAAAGATTTCCGAAAGCCTTTTTGTGTCGGGGTGGGGCGGCTCGATTTTGTCGATATCCGTTCCTATATCGCCGTAACGCAGAATTTTTCCGAGTTCAAGGCTCAAATACGCACTTTCTTTTCCGTTTCTTACCTTTTCGCCGAGGCTGCCTTTGATTTCGTCTGAATGTTCGTAAATTCCGTCGAGTGTCTGATATTTTTCAAGAAGCGAAAGTGCCGTTTTTTCACCGACTCCCTTTATTCCGGGAATATTGTCGCTGCTGTCTCCCATAAGGGCTTTAAGGTCTGTCATTCTTTCGGGTTTAAGCCCGTATTTTTCTTTGAGAGTTTCTTTATTGAAAATAATATCCTGCTTGTTTGTCGCAAGTTTTACGACGGTATTGTCGCTTATAAGCTGGAAAGAGTCGCGGTCTCCCGTGACGATAACGCAGTTGTCTCCGTGCTCGTCGCAGTATTTGCTTATTATTCCGATAATATCGTCCGCTTCAATGCCCGGTTTTTCAAGGACTGCAATTCCCATAGCTCGCAATATGTCTTTTGTTATCGGAAACTGCGTGAGCAGATCTTCGGGTGTTGCCGAACGCGTCGCCTTATACCCGTCGTACATTTTATGTCGGTGGGTCTTTTCTTTTAAGTCGAAAGCGACGGCTATTTTATCGGGTTTTTCTTCTTCGATATGCTTGTTTAAGATATTGAAAAAACCGTATACGGCGTTTGTCGGAACGCCTTTTGAGCTTTTCAGTTCTCTTATCCCGTAAAAGCTGCGGTTTAATATGCTGTTTCCGTCTATAACCAAAAATTTCATAATCCACCAAACCTATATAAATATATCGAAAAATAAGCGATTTGTATTTCAGAGTTATTCTGAAAGATTTCCTGCCGTCATTTTACCACGAGAAAAAATGTGTGCTTGCACGGACATTTTTTTTGAGGCCATCAATAGGAGCATCGTGCGTGGCACGGAAAGGCGGCAGCCGTGAAGGATTGCGAAGCAAGACTTCCTGCTCCTATTATACATTATTTTGCCGTTTTTTTCAATAGAAACACTCAAATATTCGAAATATTGTCCCGATAATTCGCGAAAGGCAAAATTTGACAAAAAAAATTCCGAAATTGCAAAATTTTTTGCAAATACCTATTGACTTGTCGGTTTAATTATGTTATCATAATGGAGCAAAGTGGGTTAAAGTATCACCAATGTGGTGTAAAGTGGTGTAATTTTGAAAGGCAGGTGAGAATATTGTACCGTTTCGTCGGAAATTTCCAGCATACGCTCGACGCAAAAGGAAGAATGTTCTTGCCCGTAAAACACCGCGAACAGTTTTCGCCCGAAAGCAAGACTGTTGTAATCACCAGAGGTATGTATGACTGCCTTATGGTTATGCCCGAAGACGAATGGGACAAGTTCTTGGAGGGAATTTCCGAGCAGTCCTTTGCCGAAGCCTCCATGATAACCGAATATTTCGTCGCAAACGCCACCTATTCGGATATCGACGGACAGGGGAGAATAGCTATTCCCGCAAATTTAAGAGAAGAAGCTCATCTTACAAAAGAAGTGTCGGTCGTCGGTCTCGGCAAATTCCTCAATATATGGGATACGGCAAGATGGAAGGAAAGAAATACCGTTACCGAAGCGTCGCGAGACGCTATGCGTGAAGCACTTTCGAAAAACGGCTTCCGCTTTTAGGTGAAGATATGGAATTTTCACATATACCCGTTCTTCTTGACGAAACGATAGAAGCACTCAACATAAACCCCGACGGCATCTATGTCGACGGTACCGCGGGCGGAGGAAACCATTCCGCTGCAATTGCCGAAAAGCTTTCGAAAGAAGGCAGGCTTATCTGCGTTGACCGCGACGAAGAGGCGATTGCCGCCTGTAAAAAAAGATTTGAAAATTCAGATAAAAATATAGAAATAATCCATTCGGAATTCGCGAATATTCCCGAAATTCTCAAAGAAAAAGGGATTTTTGCCGACGGAATTCTTGCCGATCTCGGCGTGTCTTCGCATCAGCTTGACGACGCTTCCCGCGGCTTTTCGTATATGCACAACGCCCCTCTTGATATGAGAATGGACAGCGAAAACGCGTTTTCCGCCGAAAATGTAGTCAACGAATATTCCGCGGACAGGCTCTCGAAAATCTTTTTTGAATACGGCGAAGAAAAATATTCGAGAAAAATCGCCGCCGCGATCTGCAAAGAATGAGAAAACAAAAAAATCGAAACGACGGGGGAACTCGTCGAAATCATAAAAAGTGCGATGCCTTATTCGGCATTGAAAGAAAAACAGCACCCTGCAAAAAGGGTATTTCAGGCAATCAGGATAGAAGTAAACGGCGAGCTTACACAAATCTCGTCTCTTCTTGAAAACATTCTTCCGTATATGCAAAATGGCGGAAGGCTCGCCGTTATCACTTTCCATTCGCTTGAAGACAGAATAGTAAAAAACGCGTTTTCGAAATTTCAGAAACCGTGTACCTGCCCTCCGGAATTCCCGGTCTGCGTATGCGGCAAAAAGTCTTACGGTCATGTCGTCGGTAAAGTAATCACCGCAGGGGAAAAGGAACTTTCCGAAAATCCGCGGTCCCGCAGTGCAAAACTCCGCGTTTTCGAAAAACAAACCGAAGATGACGGCAGAAGACAAATATTTTAGGAGAGGAGATGCGAAAATGAAAAAAGAAAAAAAGAGAACATACGGCAGACTTACCGTGCTTTTGTCGGCACTGATTATTTTCGTGTCGGCTCTCAACGTTCCGTGCTACATAACCCAATACGAAAAGAATTATGAAGTAAGGCAGCTTACTTCCGAGCTTGAAGAAGAGGTCAACAGGGGAAAACGTCTTCTTATAGAATATAAAAGCAATGTGAATTATAAAGCTGTCGAAGATTATGTTTCCGAGAACCTCAACATGAAAAAGCTTGCAAATTATCAGGTTGAATATGTTCTTAAACATGCGGAAAGCAATTTCGTCGTCGTGAAAGACGATTCAAACGGCGGTTTCCTTTCGGGAATAGCGAACACATTCTCGGTAATTGCAGAATATTTCAGATAATTCAGACATAAAAAGAGATAGGAGTCTTTTTCGATTCCTATCCTTTTGTGTATATTAAACGGAGAAAAAAGATGCCCATAAAACGCTCCCCAATGACAACGAATAAGAAAATGGCTATCGTCAGAGTAGTTCTGGCGGTGGCTTTCTTTGCTGTTTTGTGCAAATTTTTCTATATACAGATTTTCCAGCACGAAGAATATCAGCGCCAGCAGTGGCGAAGCCTTCTTCTCCGCCGCCGATTTAAGCTGCGCCATCCGGTC
>CAKSPP010000013.1 GCA_934481505.1 uncultured Eubacteriales bacterium | reverse complement strand
TCCGCTCTCGTCTATTGTCCTACGACGCACCGCCGTCCCGCGTTGCCCGCCCAGTCCGTCCCCCCCCTCCTTTTTGAGGAAATCCCTTCGGCAACGCCGGAATCTTCGGGCGAATTTTCGGCAATATGCGGACATATTAGTTACTGAAAAGAAAAAAACGGTAAAAAGACTTGAAAAAAAGTCCGAATTAGTATATAATAAATAAAAATAAGCATTTATATCTTCTTGTGAGGTGAAGAAATTGTCAAGGACTTTCAAAGGCGGAATTCATCCCGACTACAACAAGGACAGAACTTTCGCCAGAGCCATAGAAAGACTTCCCGCACCGGATAAACTCATTATTCCGCTGCAACAGCATATAGGCGTTATCTGCGAGCCTCTCGTTTCGGTCGGAGACAAAGTCAGACTCGGACAGGTAATCGGCGACAGTCAAAAAGGGCTTTGCTGCCCGATACATTCTTCCGTTTCGGGAACGGTAAAAGCTATCGAGCCGAGATGGAACCCGAACGGCAACAAGGTCATGTCGGTCGTTATCGAAAACGACCATGAGGATACGCATTTCGAAGATTGTATTCCCTGTAAAAAGAATTTTGACAAGCTTACCGCCGAAGAAATAATCGACGGGGCCCGCCGTTTCGGAATCGTCGGAATGGGAGGAGCGGGCTTCCCGCTTTTCGCAAAACTCCGCACCGCTCTCGAAAGCCGCTGCGACACCGTAATAATAAACGGTGCGGAATGTGAGCCTTTTATCACCTGCGACCACAGAGCAATGATCGAATATCCCCGTTACATAGTCGGCGGCGTAAAGCTTATTATGCAGTGTCTCGGCGTTGAGGACGCAATCCTTGCGATCGAAGACAATAAGCCCGACGCGATAGATTCAATGAAAATCACCTGCGAGGGAACCGGAATAAGAGTCGTTTCTTTGCAGACAAAATATCCGCAGGGCGGCGAAAAACAGATAATTTACGCCGTCACCGGAAGAGAACTTCCTCCCGGGAAATTCCCGACAGATATCGGCTGCTTTATCTGCAACGTCGATACCGCGGCGTCTCTTTTCAGAGGCTTTGATTCGGGGCTTCCGCTTCATCAGAGAGTCGTCACCGTTTCGGGCGACGCCGTTAAAAATCCGAAAAATCTTCTGACGAGAGTCGGAACGCCTTATAAAGTCCTTTTCGACTATTGCGGCGGTTTTGAAAAAGAGCCTTACAAAATTATCAACGGCGGTCCGATGATGGGAATGGCTCAGCATACGCTCGATACGCCCGTCGTCAAAAACACTTCCGCTCTGCTTGCTTTTGCGGACGGAAACGAAACCATTTCGGAAAATCCGACCTGCATACGCTGCGGAAAATGTATGAGAGCGTGTCCGATGAGGCTTATGCCGAACTACATCTATCTTTACGCTTCGCAGGGCAACTATGAGGAATGTCGCAAGAGAAACGTTATGGACTGTATCGAATGCGGCTGCTGCTCGTATGTCTGCCCCGGGAAACTGCATCTTGTCCAGTCAATGCGTATGGTCAAGGGAAAATTAAGGTAAGGGAGGAAGAAAAATGGATAAATTTATCGTCACGTCGTCGCCGCACTACCGTTCCGACGAAAGCATCCGTTCGGTCATGGGCGACGTTATAATAGCTCTTCTTCCGGCTCTTGCCGTCGGCGTCGTCTTCTTCGGTTTCAGGGTTTTAACCCTTGCTGCGGTTTCTGTCGGTGCCTGCATTGCGTTTGAATCACTTTTTAACATAATAAGAAAAAAGAAAAATACCGCAAGCGATTTTTCCTGCGTCGTAACGGGACTTCTGCTTGTTTTGTGTCTGCCCGTAACGGCACCCTACTGGATGGTCGTTGTCGGAGACTTCTTTGCGATAGTCGTCGTCAAAATGCTTTTCGGCGGTATCGGCAAAAACTTCTTTAACCCGGCTCTTGCCGCAAGAGCGTTTCTTTTCTCGTGGCCCGCGATAATGACAAAATTCATAGTACCCTTCAAAAGTTCGGTAATCCCCGTTTTCGGAGCGGTTCCCGAAGAAGTTGTTGATGCGGTTTCTTCCGCAACTCCGCTTACATTTCTTAAAACGGGAACTCTTCCCGATGTTTCGATAGCCGACCTTTTCTTCGGAAATGTCGGAGGCTGTATCGGCGAAGTTTCCGCCGCGGCTCTTCTTCTCGGCGGATTTTACCTGCTTTTCCGTAAAATAATAACCTGGCACATTCCGGTATGTTATATCGGAACGGTTGCCCTTGTAACCTTTATTTTCCCCGCGTCTGGCGGATTTTTCAATCTTGATTTTATGCTTGCCGAACTTCTGAGCGGCGGACTGCTTCTCGGTGCTTTCTTTATGGCGACCGACTACACGACGTCTCCGATAACCTCAAAGGGCAGGATAATTTACGGTATCGGCTGCGGACTTTTAACTGTATTTCTGCGTTATTTCGGCGGATACCCCGAGGGCGTTTCCTACGCAATTCTCTTAATGAATGTCTTTGCGTTTGCTCTCGATAAAATTGCCCGTCCGAGAAGATACGGTGCCGGAGGTGAGATCTGATGGCTGAAAACAAAGAAAAGAACGGCGGAATAGAAATCGTAAAAACCGACGTTATCGAAACCGAGCTTTCCGCCGAAGAATCGGAAAAACTCGACGAAAACGAAGTCGGTGCAAAGCTCGAAAAAATCGGAGAAATCGAAGCTTCCGCAATGAAAACCGTCGAGATCTATCCCGACGCAAAAAAAGAAAAAAAACCTTTTCTGAAATCCGATGGCTTTAAAAACACCTTCAATCTCGCGAATTTGAAGCTCGGTCTTCGCCTTTGCATATTCGTTTCGCTCGTCGTTTTGGTTCTTGCCGCGGTAAACTATTTTACCGCTCCGGCAATTGCCGAAAAACAGGCGGCGAAAGGAAATGTCGCCCGTGCGGAACTTGTTCCCGAAGCCGAAAATTTCGTTTCTTACGACGGAGAAATGCCCGAAGTCGGCAAAAATGTCTCCGAAATTTATCTTGCCGAGGTCAGCAACAGAGCGATAGCCTATTGTCTTAATATAACTGCGTCGGGTTTCGGCGGCGATATCGAGCTCGTTATCGCAATCGACGAAAATATGAAAATACGCGGCGTGAAGACGATTTCCCACAGCGAAACCGCCAATATCGGAGCCGCGGCTCTCGACGAAAAAGGCAAACTTCTGCCGCAGTATACGAATATTTCGGTTGCCGCAACCGACGGAGTAGTTTCCGTTTCCGGAGCAACGGTAACATCGAAAGCGGTAAAAGCGGCTGTTGAAGAAGCCGTTGAAACCGTAAAGGAAATTGAGAAGGGAGGCGGTGTTCGGTGAAGAAAAACAAAACCGACAGATCGGGACTTAAAAAGATATTTTTTGACGGACTTATCTTCAAAAATCCGATTTTCGTTCAGCTTCTCGGAATGTGTTCGACCCTTGCCGTTTCGACTTCCGTTATAAACGGTCTCGGAATGGGCGTTTCGGTAACCGCCGTTCTGATTTTCTCAAACGTCATAATTTCGCTTCTCCGTAATTTCATCCCCAACCAGATAAGAATTGCTTCTTATATAGTCATTATCGCAGGACTTGTAACGGTCGTCGATATGGTAATGAAAGCGTATATCCCGGCTCTTTCCGAGTCTTTGGGGCTTTTCATTCCGCTTATCGTCGTCAACTGTATAATCCTTGCGAGAGCCGAAAGCTTTGCGTCGAAAAATCCCGTGCTCGAATCCGCTCTTGACGGACTTTCGATGGGACTCGGTTACACCGGAGCGATAGTCATCGTTTCGGCTATCCGCGAAATAATCGGAAACGGAACTTTCTGCGGACTTGATGTTTTTGCGGGACACTACAACCCCGCTTTGCTTATAATTCTTCCTCCGGGCGGCTTTCTTGTCCTCGGCGGAGTTATCGCCCTGTTCCAGTATATCAGGACGAAAACCGAAAAAAAGGAGGAGAAGTAAATGCTTAATCTTATTTCAATAGCCATAGGTGCTATTTTAATCGAGAACTTCGTCCTCGTAAAATTCCTCGGTATCTGCCCGTTTTTGGGTGTTTCGAAACAGCTTGAAACCTCGGTCGGAATGGGACTTGCGGTTATCTTTACGATGACCGTCGCTTCCGCCGCGACCTATGCCGCGAACGCGTTTATTTTAGTCCCGTTAAAACTTGAATATCTCCAAACAATAGTCTTTATTTTGATAATCGCCGCTTTGGTTCAGCTTATCGAAATGTTTTTGCAGAAGCAGATTCCGTCGCTTTATTCGTCTCTCGGAATTTATCTTCCGCTTATAACAACGAACTGCACCGTCCTCGGCGTTGCTCTTCTCAATGTTACAAAAGAGTATAACTTCATCGAATCGGTGGTTTACGGCTGTGCCGCGGGCGTCGGCTTTTTGCTTGCTCTCGTGCTGCTGTCGATTATCCGCGAAAGAATTTCTTTTGCCGATATCCCGAAGCCTTTCAGAGGCGTTCCGATAGTTCTTATCGCCGCAGGTCTTCTCTGTATCGCCTTTATGGGCTTTCAGGGACTTTCGCTGCCGTTTTAAGGAGGAAGAATTATGGATATAGTCGAAAAAATCCTGCTTCCGGTGCTCGTCTTGGCGGCGGTAGCGTTTATTATCGGATTTCTGCTTGCGGTTGCCGGAAGAATCTTTTTTGTTAAAAAGGACGAACGCGTTGACGAAATAACCGGTCTTCTTCCGGGGGCAAACTGCGGCGGCTGCGGCTATGTGGGCTGTCAGAGCTACGCCGAAGCAATGGTAAAAGACGACGCTCCCTGCGATAAATGCAAGGCTGTCGAAGCGAAAAATCTTGAAGAGATTGCGAAAATTCTCGGAAAAGAAGCCGCCCCCTCGGCGAAAATGAGAGCAATGGTCATGTGCAGCGGCACAAAAGACCTTGCAAACGACAAATATATATATAAAGGTCTCGGCGACTGTCTTTCGGTCGCAAGGCTCGGAAACGGACCGAAAGAATGTCCCCACGGCTGCATAGGTCTCGGCTCCTGCGTTAAGGCGTGCCCGTTCGGTGCGATAAAAGTCGAAGACGGCGTTGCCGTTGTAGAATATGAAAAATGCCGTGCCTGCGGAGTTTGTGTTTCGACCTGTCCGCAGAACCTTATAAAACTTATCCCGTTCGACGCGGATATTTGGGTCGGCTGTTCGTCTCGGCTTCCCGGAAAGGAAGTCCGTTCGTTCTGCAAAGTCGGCTGTATCGGCTGCGGAATTTGTGCGAAAAACTGTCCTGTCGGAGCGATAACCGTAACAAACAACATTGCGGAAATAGACTATGAAAAATGCACCGACTGCGGTCTTTGCAGAGAAAAATGCCCGAGAAAGATAATCTGGTCGGGCAAAGAACAGACAGAAAAAGGCGATACCATCGCAGCGGCGGCTTTGACCGTCGAAAAGGCGAAGGAACCGGTGAAAGAAAATGTTGAAGAAGAATGATATTCAGTTCGGAAAGAAAAAACACGGCTGGATAAGACCCGTCGTCATTTGTCTTCTCGCTCTGCTTGCGTTCTGCCTCGGTTTTCTTTTCGGAAAGCCGATAATGGATCTTTTCAGATAGAGAGATAAAAATGACCGATTACGATAAAATTTTTCCCTATCCGCTTTTTCATGCGTACCTTATCGAGGGTAGGGCGGAAGACCTTCAAAACGCGGCAACCGAGCTTTGCCTGCGGATTCTCTGTCCCGAAAATCCGCCGTGCGGAAAATGCCCGATCTGCGAAAAGGTGCTTACGGGAAACCATACCGATATAAAAACGCTCGAGGGCGGGGCAAAAGTCAAAGAAGTGAGGGATTTTCTTTCCGATCTGTGGCTTTCCGCTTCCGACGGCGACAGGAAAATTTATATTATAAGTGATATCGATTCTCTTTCGGATTACAGCCAGAACGCTCTTCTTCTGCCGATTGAAGAGCCTCCTGAAAACACGTTTTTCATTATTCTCTGCCGTTCTTCCGAAAAGGTTCTGGCGACCGTAAAAAGCCGCTGCCGAACCGTCGTTTTGCCGTCCGAGGGCGGCGACGACACCGAAAAGGACGAGCTTTGCAGAGTTTTTCTTTCTTCGCTTTTCAAAAATGACGCAGCTTCCGCTTTTTCGCTTTTTGAAGGGAAAAAAGAAGAAAGAGAAATTTTCGGCGGTTTCGTTTCGTATATGTGCGGATACTGCCGCGAAAAGGTGAAAAAGTTTTCAAACGAGAAAAAAGACGAAGAAACATCTCTTTATCTTTCGCTGCTTTCGACCGCCGAAAAGTGGGCGGCAAGGTGCGAAATGAATCTGAATATGAATCTTACCGTGGCGGGTTTTGTTTCCGACTGCCGCGGAAATATTAGGGAATGGTCTTTGACCCGTTCGGCGTCTCCCCGAGCCGGGCGGTAACAATCACGCGGGGAAACGAGGTATAAAATGGTAGAAATCGTAGGCGTCCGTTTCAGAAAGGCGGGCAAGATTTATTATTTCGACCCGAAAGGACTTACCCTTGAAGTAGGTCAAAAAGTCATTGTCGAAACCGTCCGCGGTCTTGAAATAGGCGACGTCGTTATCGCAAACCGTATGGTCGAGGAAGAAAAGTGCTATATGCCTTTGAGCCCCGTTATACGTGCGGCAACTCCCGAAGATATAAAAAGGGACGAGGAAAACGAGAGAAAAGAAAAAGAAGCTCTTAAAATCTGCGAAGAAAAGGTCAGAAAGAGAAATCCCGAAATGACCCTTATCGACGCGGAATACACCTTCGACAACAGCAAGATAATCTTCAATTTCGTCGCCGAGGGACGCGTTGACTTCCGCGAACTCTTAAAAGACCTTGCGGCGGCGTTCAAAACAAGAATCGAACTCCGTCAGATAGGCGTCCGCGACGAAACAAAGGTCGTCGGAGGACTCGGAATGTGCGGAAGAAAGGTCTGCTGCTCGCAGTTCCTTTCGGAGTTTTCTCCCGTTTCGGTAAAAATGGCGAAAGACCAGTCGCTTTCGACAAACCCGCAGAAAATTTCGGGTGCGTGCGGAAAGCTTATCTGCTGCCTGAATTTCGAGCAGAACGCTTATGAGGACGCATATAAAACGATGCCGAGAGTCGGTCAGCAGGTCAAAACTCCCGACGGTGACGGTGTTGTTACCGAATCGAATATCCTTGTCGAAAAAGTCAGGGTAAAATTCGACAGCGACGGTCAGATAACCCAGAAAGTTTACGACAAAAAGGATATAACTTTCGTCCCGAAAGCTAAAAAACAACCGCAGAATTCCTCCGCAGAGGAAGAAAAAAATGCGGAATAATTGAAAAATTTTTGACAAACCCCTTGTCAAACCGAAATTATAATGTTATACTGTCGATAGAAATTTTAAGGAGGTATTAGACTATGGCATACAAAATCAGTGATGACTGCATTTCCTGCGGTGCTTGCCAGGGCGGCTGTCCTGTTGAAGCTATTTCCGAAGGAGACGGCAAATTCGTAATTGATCCCGACACCTGCATTGACTGCGGTGCTTGTGCAGATACCTGCCCTGTCGGTGCTCCCCAGGCTGAATAATTGCACGAAAAATGAAGAAAGGATAGGGGAAAACCCTGTCCTTTTTTTGTAATAACTTATTTGAGAGAGAATTATGGAAAGACTTGACGATCTGGTCGTTCACGGACTTAAAATATATCAGGACGACGCCCTTTTCCGCTTCGGAACCGACGCCGTTCTTCTTGCCGACTTTATAAGGGAACGCCGATACAATAACGCGGTCGACCTTTGCAGCGGCAACGGCGTTATTCCCCTGCTTTTGTCCCACGGCTGCAAGGGAAAAATCGTCGGGGTCGAAATCTCAGAAAAGGCGTTTTTGCTTGCCGAAAAGTCCGCCGAATATAACGGTCTTTCGGAAAAAATCTCCTTTATAAATGCCGATGTAAGGAAAATCAACACCAAGGAAAGCCCGCTTTCGGCGTCGGCTTTCGACCTTGTTTCGGTAAATCCTCCTTATTACGCCGAGAACAGCGGTTTCGTCGCCGACGGGGAACGCGGAAACGCCCGAACCGAAGAAGAAGGTCTTCTTGAAGAAATTATAAAAGCCGCAGGAAGACTGCTTAAAAGCGGCGGCAGATTCTGCATGATAAACCGTGCCGAAAGGCTTTGCGATGTTATGTTTTTAATGCGGAAATATAAGGTCGAGCCGAAGATCATGAAGCTTGCCGAAACGTCCGAAAGCCGCCCCGCGTCCCTCTTTCTTATCGAGGGGAGAAAGGACGCAAAACCCGGTCTTCTTTTTGAAAAACCGTATCTTTTATATAAAAACCGCCCCTATGAAAATCTGTGAGGAATTATGGAAAAAAACAATGTTTCTTTATATTGCGTGCCGACGCCGATAGGCAACCTTTCGGATATGTCTCCGCGTGCTCTCGAAATTCTGAAAACGGTCGATTTTATCGCCGCCGAAGACACCCGCAACAGCGGCGTTCTGCTTAAATATTTCGGGATAAAAAAGCCGATGATAAGCTATTTTGAACATAACCGCAGGGAACGCGGCGAAATAATAATCGAAAGACTGAAAAAGGGGGAGACCTGTGCCCTTATTACAGACGCCGGAACACCAGCCGTTTCCGACCCCGGTGAAGAGCTTGTAATGCAGTGTTTTGACGCGGGGCTTGTCGTGTCCGCCCTTCCGGGGCCCTGTGCCGCGACGACTGCACTTTCGATGTCGGGACTTCCGACAAAAAGGTTCTGTTTCGAGGGCTTTTTGAGCACCGCGAGAAACAGCAGGGAAAAGCACCTTTCTTCTCTTGAAAAAGAGGAAAGAACCATGATTTTCTACGAGGCACCCCACCACCTTCGTGAAACGCTTGCCGATATGGAAAAGCATTTCGGTAATCGTCGAATAACCCTTATCCGCGAGATTTCAAAAATCTATGAAGAGGCGAGAAGAACAACCCTTCCAGAAGCGGTCGAATATTATGCCGATAAAATTATAAAGGGTGAATTTGTGCTTATTGTCGAGGGGTATACCCCGCCGGAGACCGAAGAAGTTTCCGCCGAAACGCTTTCCGCCGAATTCGAAAAGCTTATTTCGGACGGAATGTCGAAAAGCGACGCGTCAAAAGAAGTCGCCCGAAAATACGGACTTCGCCGCCGCGACATATACGAAATGTTCAAAAATAAAGAGTAAAGTCCGCCTTTTGTCGCTTTAATACCGAAAATTTTATGAATTTTTTATTTTTCGCCCCCGTTAGTTTGCTTTCGGGGGCGAAAAACTACATTTTAACCGAAGATAAGACTTGAAAAATTAAAAAATATATAGTATACTATATATTGGCTAAAAGTGTGCCCGGCAGAGATCACAAAAAAACGAAAGTCGGGCAGTTCATCCCTGTCTTAAAATGACAGAGAAAGGAAACGATATGCCCCGCAATGTTCATCTCGGTTCGGCGAGGAAAAGAAAAAAGAATGTCGCAGCGGAAAATCAAAGCGACAGACCCGCCGGCTCCTTAAACAAAGTAGAAGCAGTATATAAACGCAGCAGTCTTGTCAAATTTTTCAGGAAAGTTTCTGCGAAAATAAAAAATACGCATATCGCCCGTTTCGGCGGTTTTATCAAGAGAAAATTCAGAGAATTCGTCGAGTTTTCGGTCGGCGACAGAGATATCGCTTTCAAAGACGTCAAGGTAAGACACGTTAAGCCGTCGTATTACATACGAAACGTTTTCGTTTATTACATGAAGCTTATCTGGCTGTTTACCCGAGGCGTTGTCCGCAAGCTTTTGCCCGTTATAACCCCGCTTTGCGGTGTTGCGATAGTCATTGTCTCGGCGTGGGCTCTGTCGACCCATACCCTTGCTCTTAAAGTTTCGGTAAACGGCGAAACGCTCGGATATGTCGAGAACGAAAGCAGTTTTAACGATATAAACAGCAGAGTTTCGAGCGAGGTCTTGGAAAAGACCGGCGAAAACTACGTTATGGAAGAGCTTCCGACAATGGAGCTTTCGGTCGTTAAAAACGAAGATCTCACCGACGAAAACGAGATATATGCCACTCTTTCGGCAAAAGCCGACGACTATATGGGAAAGACCTACGGACTTTTCCTTGACGGAACGCTTGTCGCAACAAGCCGCGACGAGGGCGATTTCGAACGCTTAAAAGAAAAACTCGTCGAATATTACCTTACCGGTGCGGACGGCGAAACTTGGGAAATTCTCAACGATTTCGAGGTTATAAGAGATTCCTACGATAAAAAATATCTCTGCGACTATACCGACCTCTGGAATAAATTCACCCGACCCGCGGAAAGCGTAAAGCATACCGTAGTTTTGGAAGACGAATGGGAAACTCTTGCAAAGCAGTACGGCGTTTCGGTAACCGTCCTTAAAATGATGAATCCCGATATTCAAAACCTGACGGTCGGAGACATCCTCGAAGTCGGACAACCCGAATATCAGATCTCGGTTAAGACGACGAGAAGAATAACCTATAACGAAAAGATACCTTACGAAACAAAATATATCGACAACCCGTCAATTTATAAGGGCAACACCTCCGTCAAGACCTACGGCTCCGCAGGAAATTACAGCATAACCGCAGAACTCACCGTAATCGACGGCGAAGAGACGGGGCGCACGATAGTAAGTAAGGTTCAGACCTCGGCTCCGGTAACAAGGGAAGTCTATGTCGGAACAAAGACGATATCTCCCTCCGGAAAATTCATCTGGCCGCTCGGCAGAGGGTTCCAGTTTAAGAGCTCGGGCTTCGGTTGGAGAACTTTGAGAGGTCGTCCAAACTTCCACCGCGGCGTTGACCTTGCCGCAGCCTACGGAACCGCGATTTATGCGGCGGACGCGGGAACGGTCGTTTCTTACGGCTGGGATTCCTACGGTCTCGGATACCACGTCAAAATCAATCACGGAAACGGAATAATCTCGGTTTACGGACACTGCTCACGACTTTCGCCGAATGTTTATCTCGGCAAGAAAGTTTATCAGGGAGAGCTTATAGCCTATGTCGGCTCGACCGGAAACTCGACCGGAAACCACCTGCATTTCGGACTTTGCTATTCCGCGTCCGGAACATTCTTCGATCCGTGGCCCTATATAAGCTGATTTAATTTCCAACATAAAAGGAATGAAAAATATGGAGAAATATGTTATTTCAGGCGGACATCCCCTTAACGGCGAAGTTGTCGTCGGGGGCGGTAAAAACGCCGCGGTCGCAATTATTCCGGCGACCGTTATGGTAAAAGAACCCTGTATTATCGAAAATCTTCCCGATGTAACCGATGTAAAACTGCTTCTTGACATCCTTGAAAATATGGGAGCGGAGGTTGAATATCTCGACCCCTGCACCGCAAAAATAAACTGTGCGAATATAAGAAGCAGTATTGCAGACCATGACGGCGTTCGGAAGATAAGAGCGTCATATTACCTTATGGGTGCTTTGCTTTCCCGTTTTCTTTCGGCGAGAGTCGGTCTTCCCGGCGGCTGCGATTTCGGAGTTCGTCCGATAGACCAGCATATAAAGGGTTTTGAGGCTCTCGGTGCGGAAGTTTCTGTCGAATACGGAACCGTCAACATCACCGCCGAAAAGCTTGTCGGTTCGTCGGTTTATCTTGACACGAGAAGCGTCGGGGCGACGATAAACATAATGCTTGCCGCAACTCTTGCTGAGGGCACGACCTATATCGAAAACGCCTGCCGCGAACCGCATATAGTCGATACCGCAAACTTTTTGAACACCATGGGTGCCGATATAAGGGGAGCGGGTACCGACGTTATAAAAATCAGGGGCGTAAAAGCTTTGCACGGCGGAAAATATTCGATAATCCCCGACCAGATCGAAGCGGGAACATATATGGTTGCCGCGGCGGCTGTCGGCGGAAAAGTCACCGTTAAAAATATAATTCCGAAACATATGGAAACCGTTACCGCAAAACTCACCGAAGTCGGTGCGACGGTAAAGGAATTCGACGATTCGATAGTCGTTATGCGTGACCCGAAAAAACGCCTTACCAAAACAAAGGTAAAGACAATGCCTTACCCCGGTTTTCCGACCGATATGCAGCCTCAGCTTTCAACCCTTCTCTGCCTTGCGGAGGGGACGTCGATTGTCACCGAGGGCGTTTGGGATAACCGTTTCAGATATATCGAAGAATTACGCAAACTCGGAGCGGTTGCCGATGTCGACGGCAAAATTTGCGTTATCGAGGGCGTTGAAAAGTTCTCGGGCGGAAAGGTCAGAGCCTGCGACCTTCGTGCAGGAGCTGCAATGGTTATTGCGGGGCTTTGTGCCGAGGGAATAACCGAGGTCTACGATATCCAGTATGTCGAGCGAGGCTATGAAAATTTCGTTTCGAAACTCAAAAAATTAGGGGCTAATATCGAAAAAGTGACCGACGGAGAAGAACCCGTTCTGAAAATCCCGGAAGTCGGCTGATATGGCAGAAATAAGAGCATGCACAATTTGCAGCGGCAGCAGTGCGAACTCCGTCTATATCGAAATCGACGGCAACGCAATTTTAATCGACGCCGGCTGCACCGAAAAAAATCTCACAGCGTTTTTACGCGAAATCAACTCTTCCTATGATAAAATAAAAGCCGTGTTTGTAACTCACGAACACAGCGACCATATAAAGGCAATTCCGAGCCTTACGAAAAGAAAAATTCCCGTTATCGCAAACAAGGCGACTTTGCAGAACATTTCGGGACTTAAACCCGACTGCGACGAGGCGTTTTTCAGAGAATTGCCGACAGGCTTTACCGCCAAAAACGGAGCTTTTGAAATAACTTCTTTCAAAACGAGCCACGACTGCGTTGAAAGCGTCGGGTATATAATAAAGACCGAAAACGGAAATATCGGGGTTATAACCGACCTCGGACGGTACGACGAAAACACCGTCGCCGCCGTCTCTTCCTGCCGCCTTGTTTTTATTGAGGCAAACCACGACGAAGATATGCTCTGGGGCGGAAAATATCCCTATCCCCTGAAAAAGCGTATTGCGGGACCTATGGGACATCTTTCAAACGAACAGTGCGGAAAGCTGCTTTCCGAAAGCGGCGGGAACATTGAATTTGCGGTGCTTTCGCATTTGAGTAAGGAAAACAACACTCCCGAAAAAGCACTCTTTACCGTTTCGAAATTTGCTCCCGAAAAAATCGCAATTTCTGTCGCCCCGAGAAGCGAAAAATCGGAATTTATCTATTTGCAGAGGTGAAAAATGCTTACCGTCCGTCTTCTTTGCGTCGGGAACTTAAAGGAAAAATATTGGCGTGACGCCTATGCTGAATACGCAAAAAGGCTTTCCCGTTTCTGCAAACTCGAAACGGTCGAAATTCCCGAAAGCAACCCCGAAAAAGAGGGTGCGGAAATTCTGAAAAAAATTTCGGGATATGCGGTCGCTCTCTGTATTGAGGGAAAGGAACTTTCCTCGACCGAGTTTTCCGCTCTTATAGAAAAAAAGAGCTTTGATTTTTCGAAAATCACATTTATAATAGGCGGTTCGGACGGACTTTCCGAGGCGGTCAAAGACGCCGCGGCGTTTAAGTTTTCATTTTCGCCGATGACTTTTCCGCATCAGCTGATGAGAGTTTTGTTTGCCGAACAGCTTTACAGAGCTTTTACTATTTCAAATAATATAACATACCATAAATAGGAGAAGATATGAAAGAAATCGAATACAGACCGTCGGGCGTTTGTTCGCGGATGATAAAAGTTTCGGTCGACGACGACGGAATTATCCGTTCAGCTGCCTTTACGGGCGGATGCTCGGGAAATACCGCCGGAATTTCGAAACTTGTCGTCGGAATGAAAGCAAAAGATGTCGCCGCCCTGCTTAAAGGCACCAAATGCGGCTACAAAAACACTTCCTGCCCCGACCAGCTTGCAAAAGCACTCGAAAAGCTTGAAGAAGAATAACCGACACGGAGGAAAGAAATGCAGTACAAAGAAGAATTTGAAAAGTGGATAGGCAGCCCCGTGCTGTCGGAAAGCGATAAAAAGGAAATCGCAAACCTTTCCGAAGACGAGAAAAAAGACAGATTTTCGTCCTACCTCAATTTCGGAACGGCAGGTCTTCGCGGCCTTATCGGAATAGGCAGTTTCAGAATGAATATCTACACCGTCCGTCTTGCGACGCAGGCGGTTGCAAACGTAATAAAAGCGGACGGCAAAGAAGCCTGTGAAATGGGAGTTGCGGTCGCTCACGACCCGAGAATAATGTCCGACGAATTCGCCAAGGAAGTCTGCGGCGTTTTTATAGCAAACGGAATTAAGGCGTATTATTTCGACGAACTCCGCCCGACGCCCGAACTTTCCTTTGCCGTAAGAGAGCTTAAATGCAAAGCCGGAATAAACATCACCGCGTCTCACAACCCGAAAGAATATAACGGCTATAAGGTTTATTGGTCGGACGGTGCTCAGATAGGAATTGAGCAGGCAAACGCGATATTAAAAGAGATGAATTCTCTTGATATTTTCGCCGACGTTAAGACTTCCGACGAAAAAACGACAATGGAAAACGTCGTCGTTCTCGATAAAACTTTTGATGAAAAATATCTTGAAAGAGTGCTTTCGCAGTCGATAAACCGCGACGTTATAAAAGAAGAAAAGGATATGAAGATTGTTTATACTCCTTTTCACGGAACCGGTCTTCGCCTTGTTCCCGAAACTTTGCACCGTGCGGGTTTTGAAAATGTTATCTGCGTAAAAGAACAGATGATTCCCGACGGACGCTTCCCGACCGTCGAAAGCCCGAACCCCGAATATAAAAAGAGTTTCCAAATGGCGATAAAACTTGCCGAAGAAACGGGCAGCGAGCTTGTTATCGGAACCGACCCAGACGCCGACAGAGTAGGCGTTTGCGTAAGAAACGAAAAAGGCGAATTTATTCCCCTTACAGGCAACCAGTCGGGTGCAATTTTGCTTGAATATCTGATAACCGCAAGAAAAGCGAACGGAACTCTGCCGAAAAACGCCTGCGTTGTCAAAACGATAGTCACTTCCGAACTCGGAACGCGTATCTGCGAGGCGAACGGCATTAAGATAATGAACGTGCTTACCGGTTTCAAATTTATCGGCGAAAAAATGGAAATGTTCAAAAAGACAGGCGATTACACCTATCTTTTCGGCTATGAAGAAAGCTACGGTTCTCTTATCGGAGACTACGCAAGAGACAAGGACGCTGTCGTCGCGTGCCTTATGATTTGCGAGGCTGCCGCATATTACGCAAAACAGGGAAAGACCCTTTGGGACGCCCTTACCGATATCTTCGAAAAATACGGATACCATTCCGAAAGTGTTTTCAATATTTCAATGGCGGGAATGGGTGCATTCGACAAAATGCGTGCCTTTATGAAAAATCTCCGCGAAAATCCCGCAAAAGAAATCGGCGGAATAAAAGTCGCCGAAGTTCTTGATTTTTCAAACGGTCTCTGGGGACTTCCGAAGTCTGATGTTCTTTATTTCAGACTTGCAGAAAACTCGGTCGTCGTTGTCCGCCCGTCGGGAACCGAACCGAAAATCAAGGTCTACTT
>CAKSPP010000012.1 GCA_934481505.1 uncultured Eubacteriales bacterium | reverse complement strand
GCACTCATCACGCACCGTTCCTTTCCGTCGATATATCCGTTATCTTCCATACTGCGAAGAAGAGCCTGTGCGTCAAACGCATTGAGTTTTTCCCCGATGTTGTTTACGATATGCATTATTCCGACAGCCGGACTGCGGACGACTCTTCTTATTCTTATATATCCGCCGCCGCCCCTTTTGCTCTCGATAAGATATCCCATTTCGGGGGTGAATCGGGACGATATAACATAGTTTATCTGACTCGGAACGACATTGAACTGCTGGGCAAGCTCGTTTCTTTTGAGTTCCAGCTCTCCGCCCTCGCTTTCGAGCATATTCATTATAAACTCTGTTATGATATCGCTTGATTTCATTTTTCTCTCTCCGTTCTGTCTTTGACTTTCTTTGACCTTTTATCTGCGTACATTATATATCCGGGACGCACCAAACGCAAGTCCCGTAAAAGTCAGATTTAGTCAGAAAATTGCTTTTCACAATGTGTTTTCTTCGATTTTCTTTGTTTTTCGCATTATTTCTCACTTTTTTGCGATTTTTGAAAATTTTTATTTCGCGTTCAAGTTCACAGTTTTTTACGATTTTTCCTCTTGACAGCCGCAAAAAAGCGTGCTATACTGTAAACACCTACCAAACAGGTAGGGAATTAAAAGGAGATATTGGAAATGAAAAGAATCGTATGTATGAAAAATTGCTGTATGTGCCTCTGCGGCACTTGGTTTGTCATACATACGAACATGCTCCGTAACGACTGAAACTTGCAAAACGATTCGGAGAGCTTCGGTTCTCCGTTTTTTATTTAAGAGGGTATTGAAATGAGAAAATATATGTCGGGCTTCCGATGTCGGGGCTGAAAAGAAAACCGAACCGACAACATATATATAAAGGAGATAATTATTATGGCACGCATTTACAAATCCGCAGACGAACTTATAGGAAAGACCCCCCTTCTCGAACTCACACACATCGAAAAAGAATTTTCACTCAAAGCAAAGATATTGGCAAAGCTCGAATATTTCAATCCGGCAGGCTCGGTTAAAGACAGAATCGCAAAGGCGATGATAGACGACGCCGAAAAAGCAGGCAAACTCGTTCCCGGCTCGGTAATTATCGAACCGACCTCCGGAAACACCGGAATAGGACTTGCGGCGGTCGCTGCGGCAAGAGGTTACCGTATAATAATAGTAATGCCCGAAACGATGTCGGTAGAACGCCGTCAGTTGATGAAAGCCTACGGTGCCGAACTCGTCCTCACCGAGGGTGCAAAGGGAATGAAAGGTGCTATTGCGAAAGCCGCAGAGCTTGCAGCGGAAACTCCGAATTCCTTTATCCCGGGTCAGTTCGTAAACCCGGCAAACCCCAAAGCTCACTATGAAACGACAGGTCCCGAAATTTACGAAGATACCGACGGAAAAGTCGACTTCTTTATCGCAGGCGTCGGCACCGGCGGAACCGTTACCGGAGTCGGCAAATATCTCAAAGAAAAGAACCCCGACATCAAGGTTGTAGCCGTCGAACCCGCTTCCTCCCCCGTTCTTTCGAAAGGCGTTGCGGGAGCACATAAAATTCAGGGAATAGGCGCGGGCTTTGTTCCCGATGTTCTCGACACCAAAGTTTACGACGAAATTTTCCCCGTAGAAAACGAAGAAGCGTTTGCGGCAGGCAGACTTATCGGCAAAAAGGAAGGCGTTC
This sequence comes from uncultured Eubacteriales bacterium, assembly GCA_934481505.1. GTDB lineage: Bacteria > Bacillota > Clostridia > Oscillospirales > UBA644 > Geddesella. Next base: position 13,916 of record CAKSPP010000012.1, on the reverse strand, counting down.
TTGTCGGAATTTCTTCCGGAGCCGCTCTCCACGCGGCAATCGAAATTGCAAAACGTCCCGAAAACGAGGGCAAAACCATTGTTGCTCTTCTTCCGGACACCGGCGACAGATATCTGTCGACAGCCCTCTTTAACGAATAATGAAAAAGGCACTTATCGCCATGAGCGGCGGCGTGGATTCTTCCGTCGCCGCTTATCTCATGCAGAAATCCGGATATGAATGTATAGGCGTTACCATGCGGCTTTTTTCGAATGAAGACGCGGGTATTCCGAGAGAGAAATCCTGCTGTTCGCTTGACGACGTGGAAGACGCCCGCCAGGTCGCGTACAGACTCGGAATGAAATATTACGTTTTTAATTTCACCGACGGTTTCAAGGAAAAAGTCATTTCGAAATTCATTTCCGACTACGAAAACGGCAGAACGCCGAACCCCTGTATCGACTGCAACAGATATCTGAAATTCGAAAAGCTTTATCTGCGTGCAAAGGAACTCGGCTGCGAAAAAATCGTCACGGGGCATTACGCGAATATAGAAAAAGAGGGCGGTCGCTATCTCTTGAAGAAAGCCGCCGACCCGAAAAAAGACCAGAGCTATGTTTTGTATTCGCTGACGCAGGACGAACTTGCCCACACCGCTTTTCCGCTCGGAAAAATGAACAAAGACGAAACTCGGAAAATAGCCGAAGAAAACGGGTTTTATAACGCACAGAAACCCGACAGTCAGGATATTTGCTTTGTTCCCGACGGCGATTATGCGAAATTTATCAGAAATTATACCGGAAAAGACTATCCGTCGGGCGTTTTTACCGATAAAGACGGGAAAATTCTCGGAAAGCACAAAGGGATAATCGGCTATACGAAAGGACAGCGAAAGGGGCTCGGAATTTCTTCCGACTTTCCTCTTTATGTCTGCGACATTCTGCCCGACGAAAACAGAATTGTTCTCGGACACAGCGAAGACCTTTTCACAAAGGAAATCTCCGTTCGCGACGTGAATTTTATCGCGTTTGAAAATCCGCCCGAAACTTTCAGGGCAAAGGTTAAGATAAGATACCGTCAGCCCGAAACGCCCGCGACCGTGTTTGTTACGGGAAACACCGAAGTAAAAATCGTCTTCGACGAACCGCAGCGAGCCGCGACAAAAGGTCAGGCGGCGGTCTTCTACGACGGAGACACCGTCCTCGGCGGCGGCGTTATCTGCTAAATTTAAGGGAAGCACCCGAAAAGTGCTTCCCTTTTTATCTTTTCATATTCTGCGGCAGCAGTCGGTATACTTCCGAAAAGTCTACAAATCCCTCGCCGTCTTCTATTGTATACATAACTTTATCCTGCGTGTCAAACAGATACAGAGCAAAGGCTGAGGGACTGTATTTCATTCCCGAAACAATTTCAAAGCCCTGAAATGTGCCGTATGTCATGACGGCAGCACCCGTCGCGTCGGACGGAACAATTCTGTATAATTCATAGCGGTTTCCCGCTTTTCCGAGTTTTTCGACAGCGTCGCCGTCTACAATATAATCGGAACACTCCTTGCTTTTACAAAGAGCCGAAAACGCCGCGATAACATCATCGATATCCGTTTCTTCGTTTGCAGGCTTTATCAGATATTTTACCGAAGCCGCAGGAAGATTTTCATTATGTTTTTCGGTGCAGCCCGAAAAAAGAAGAACTATGCAAAAAGCCAAAAGAATAACAGCCGTCCGTTTCATAATTTCTCCTTTCGGATATTTATATATATACTATATCAGAATAAAGCCGTAATTGAAACAAGGAAGCACCCACTTTTGTTGGTGCTTTCTTTATTCTGTTGTCGTTTCGCGTTTGACCGAAGTTATCAGTTTCGCGTGAACCGCGACTCTAATATCTTCGTTGAGCGACTTGCAGGTCGACAGGGTCATAATTCTGTCGTCCTTTGTGAACTCAAACTTCGTAAAGCAGCCGAGCTGATCCTGACTCTGAACCCTGTTTGCATATTCGAGGAATTCGGCGTCGTCCTTGAATTCCGTCTGCCAATAGCTGTCGTAGACGGTCGTTTCGTGCCATGAGAAAATCTCCCAGACCGAATCTTCATACGGCGTGCTTATCTTGATATAGTGGCTGTCGGCGTCCGCCTGCCATGCCTTGTCGGTGTTGAGGTTTTTAAGTCCGCCGAACATTTTATAGCTTCGGGCGTGACCGTAGATAAGCAGATTGCGGTTTTTCGTTATATCCCTGCCGTCGCAGGCGTCGGAAATATAAACCCAGCCGTTGTCGCTTTCTCTGCCGTAGAAATCGTGCGACAGATAAAAATTCTGCTCGTTTTTATCCGAAAGGTATTTCCAAAGGAGCGGAAGCTCTATCGGAAGCCCCCTCGACGAGGTGTTGCAGGGCATATAGAACCAGCCGACGGTATCGGAATTCACCGAAGTGAACGCCGAGAAGTCGCCGAGCGAATATATCGCTTTCGGGTCGTTTTCCTCCGTTTTGCCGTCGTTCGTTCCGTTCCCGTTTTTATCGACGGGTTTTAGGGAAAGAACTCCGTTTATCGTTTCGGATGTTTCGTTTTCGGAAAGCAGATCTTTTACAATAAAGAACAGAGAAACGGCGAATATCAGTGCAAAAAAGACGATAAGAACGGTATATATCCAGCCGTTTTTCTTTTTGACCGGAACTTCCGGTGTTTCTTCCTTATATCGCGTAGGTCTGTACTTTTTCATGATTTTCCTTAAAATTCGGCGTCGATGGAATCGAGGAATTCGGGATATTTTTCCGCAACAATGGCTTTTGCAACGCCCTTTGCGTCAAGACCGTATCTTGCGAGAACATCGGCAGCCTTTCCTGATTTTCCGAATCTGTCGCCCGAACCGAGACGAAGAACCTTGACTTTTTCGGGAATATCGATCGAAGTGAGGGTTTCGCAGACCGCGGAACCGAAACCGCCGATATTGTTATGGTCTTCAAGAGTTACGATAAGGGAAGCGTCTTTTGCGGCTTCTTTTACGGCGTCAACCGCAAACGGCTTTATCGACGGAACGTCTATAACTTTGAGGTTTATGTTGAATTTTGCGAGCATTTCTCTTACTTTCATCGCGGTTTCATAGAAAGCACCGGTATACATAAGAGTGATGTTTTCGCCGTCGGCAACCTTGTTATAGCAGCCCGGAGTAAAGACGAAACTGTCGTCGTAAACAACGGGAACGGCAAGTCTTCCGGCTCTGATATAAACGGGGCCTTTGTATTCGCAGGCAAATTTTACCGCAGCTTTCATCTGATAAGCGTCGGACGGGGAAATGACGACCATGCCGGGGATTGCTCTCATCAAAGCAAGGTCTTCGAGGCACTGGTGGGTTGCACCGTCTTCGCCGACGGTAAGACCGGCGTGGGTCGCGACTATCTTAACATTTGTATGGGGATATGCTATCGAATTTCTTATTTGTTCATATGCTCTTCCCGCGGCAAACATCGCAAAGGTAGAAGCGAAGACTATCTTTCCGCAGGTCGCCATTCCGGAAGCGACGGACATCATATTCGCCTCGGCAATTCCGCATTCGACGAATCTTTCGGGGAATTTCTTTGCGAATATTTCGGTTTTGGTCGACTTTGAAAGATCCGCGTCCAAAACATAGAGGTTATCGTATTTTTCGCCGAGTTCGGCAAGAGCTTCGCCGTAAGCGTCTCTTAAAGCTTTCATTTCAGACATCTTATTCTACCTCCTTTATCGCCTTTTCATATTCTTCCTTGTTGGGAGCTTTTCCGTGCCACGAGGGGTCGCCCTCCATGAAGGAAATTCCGCTGCCCTTGGTGGAATGGGAAATGATAACGGAGGGTCTTCCGTCTTTATGTTCTCTTACCCAGTCGAAGGCTTTCTTTATGAAATACTGATTTTCGCCGTCGGTTTCGATTACGTTGAAGCCGAAATCTTCGAACTTCTTGTTGAAAGGCTTCGGGTTCATAACGTCGTCGATTTTGCCGTCTATCTGCAAATCGTTGTGGTCGACGATAACGATAAGGTTTTCAAGTCCGTAGTGACCCGCGAACATAAGAGCTTCCCAGACCTGACCTTCTTCGAGTTCGCCGTCGCCGAGAATAGCAAAGACTCTGTAAGGTCTCTTTTCTTTTTTGCCGATAAGAGCCATTCCGCAGGCGGCGGAAATGCCCTGGCCGAGAGAACCCGAAGACATATCGACACCCTTAATTTTTTTCATATCGGGGTGACCTTCAAGGTAGCTGTCGATACTTCTGAAAGTTTTAAGGTCTTTTTCGGGGATATAGCCTTTGAGAGCCAACGCGGCGTAAAGAGCCGGGCAGGCGTGGCCTTTCGATAAAACGAGACGGTCGCGGTCGGGATCGTCAGCCTTATCCGCGGAAACGTTCATTTCTTCGTTATAAAGATAAGCAAGGATATCGGTAACGGAAAGAGATCCGCCCGGATGTCCGCTTTGAGCGTAATAAATTTCGTCGAGAATAAGCCGACGCATTTTTTTAGCAAAATCAACAGTGTTCATAATTTGCCCCTTTCGGAAAATTTCTGTTAAACTAATTATACATAATAATATCGGAAAAATCAATAGTTTTTTCGTTTGTTCTTTTTTTTAACATAATTATGTTGACAAAAATTTTGCTCAATGATATTATATTGAAAAGGAGTGATTTTATGGACGCGATAACCGCATGGGATCTTTCGGTTCTCCATTTCGTCGAAAACAATTTTCAGAATCCGTTTTTGACCTTTTTCTTCAAGATTTTCACCTATGCGTCGGAAGCGGGAATTATCTGGATTGTGTTCGCGGTTTTGCTGCTTATTTCGAAAAAATACAGAAAACAGGGGTTTTTCGCGGCTGTCGCTCTTATTCTCTGCCTTTTAATCGTCAACATAACTGTAAAAAACATCGTCGCTCGCCCCCGCCCCTTTGCAATCGACGAATTTTCGCTTCTGATAAGCCGACCGGGAGAATTTTCGTTCCCGTCGGGTCACACATCGGTTTCGTTCTGCGGAGCACTCTTTTTAACGCTCACAAACAAAAAATGGGCGGTTCCCGCGTATATCGTCGCCGTGCTTACCGCATTTTCGAGAATTTATTTTACCGTCCACTACCCCACCGATGTTTTTGCGGGAATGATTTTCGGAACGGCGATAGCCCTTATCGCTTATTATCTCTGCAAACTCCTTGAAAAGAAAACAGGCTTTTTCGAAACGAAATTTTTCTCCGCGGAGAAGAAAAAATGAGAAGAAAACCGAATGTAATAATGATAAACTGCGACGAAACGCCCTTTTTCAAAAAGGAAATTCTGGTTGCGGCAATCGCCCTTTCAAATTCGGGCGGCGGCACTGTTTTTGCCGAGGGAGAAGTCCTTGCGGATAAGTCTCTGCGGCATAAAATCGTCGATTATATAGCGGAAAACTCTTTGCCGTCGGTATTTGTGCTTTCGGACGTTCTCTTCCCCGAAACGCATATAAAATTCACCGTTCCGACGGTCGAAAACCATTCGGCTACCCTGTGGGGCGACGCTTTCGGAATTTCAAAGAACGGAAAAACCGAAAGGCTGTTTCAAAAAAGAGCGATAAAACTCGAAGAAGCGGAACTTACCGTTGAAGAAGATTTCCGCAAAACATTTGATATGGAAACCGTCGAAAAAGTCGCCGAAAGACTTTCGAAAACACGGAAATACAAAAATATCGACCTTTTTGAAAAAGAAGTCGTCTGCTCGGTCTTGGGAGCTTTACGCTACGACGGACACAAACTTCTGCCGACAGTCTGGGGCGTTATGCTTTTCGGAAAGGAAGACGCCGTTCACGACCTCTGCCCTTACACCGGAGCCGTCTATTCCCTTTACGGGCCGAAAAGAGAGAAGACAAGAACCGTTTCTTTCGAAAACAAAAACCTCTTTTCGCAGCGGGAAGAAGTATATTACGAAATAGTGAGAGACAACCCCGAATGCCGCAGGCAAAAGGACTTTTATTTCATTTTTTCCCACGCATATTTCACGGCTCTTTCTCTCCGCGATATCGAAAAACAATCGCCCGTAAGAATTTTCAACCGCAACGGAAAAATCGAGATAACCTTTCCGATGAAAAAGAACAAAGAAAAGTGTTTCGGCTCGGAAAAATCCGTCCTTTCAAAAGATATCGGAAAAGTTTTCAGAGCCTTTGACGAACCGTTTTTCAGACCCGGTTCAAGAGAAGAAACGCAGGATAAACTCTACGACGCAAGGCTTTTCCCGATGACCGTCGAAAAACGGAAATATTTCGGAAAGATAACCGTCGATTTCAAGCATCCTCTTAAAAGAAACTAAGCCGTAATTTTAACATTACGGCTTAATTTTATTTAGGTAATTTTATTGTAAATGTTGAACCCTGCTGCTCTTTGCTGTCAACGGCAATCGAACCGCCGCAGAGGGTGACTATCGTAAGACAAAGGGTAAGCCCCAAGCCGTTGCCGCCGGAGCGGTGGGAGGTATCCCCCTGATAGAATTTATCGAAAATTCTGTATTTCGTCTCCTCGCTCATGCCGATACCGTCGTCCGAAATTTTAACGGTAACAAAATTGAGCGTTTCCTCCGCCGAAACGGAGATATTTCCGCCGTCCGAAACGAATTTCACGGCGTTTCCTATAATATTCGTCCAGACCTGCAAAAGCAGCGGTTCGGCACCGTTATAGGTTATTTCGGGCAGGTTTTCGAGGTCGAAATTTATATTCTTTTTGCTCCATTTCGGTTCAAGCATCAAAATCGCCTCGCGGAGCTGTTCGTCGAGCCTGAATGTGGTTTTTTCGGGCGGAGTTTTTCGGTTTTCGAGCTTTGAAAGCATTAAAATATTGCTTGTGAGGTCGGAAAGGCGGCGGGTGTTGAAAAGAATTTTTGCCGCGTATTCTTTCCGTTCTTTTTCCGAAAGACTTTCGTCCTGCAACAGCGTGGCATAGCCCTCTATTGCCGAAAGGGGCGTTTTGAATTCGTGGGAAACGTTTGCGACAAAGTCGTCGCGGAGGGTTTCAATCGAAGAAAGTCCCTCGACCATTTCGTTGAAATTCGTAAAGGTCGTATATGTTTCTTCCGAAGTTCTGTCAACAGGAAGCCTTACCGAGAAGTCGCCTTTCGCAACCTTTTTCGAAGCTTCCGAAAGCTTTTCGACGGGGGCGAGAATTTTCCTGTCGACATAAAACGCCAGAAGAGAGGCTATCGCAAAGCTTATTATGAAAACGAGCAGCACGACGAACATCGGGTTTGAAAATATCGGCATAAAGAGGTTGCGGCGATATAAAACTCCGACGAAAAGTCCCGAAAGGGCAAGAAAAATCAATAAAAAAAGAAAAGTGACGGAAAGGAAACGGCTGCGGAGCTTTATATAGGGCTTTACAATCCGTTCGTTTTCGACGGGAACGCGGCTCACTTTTTCACCGCCTTATATCCGAGGCCGCGAACGGTGACTATCTCAAAATCGGGGTTGTCGCGGAACCTGTCGCGGAGCCTGTTTATATGTACGTCGACGGTGTGTGCGTCGGTGTAGCTGTCAAGCCCCCACACGTCGTCCATTATCTGCTGACGGGTGAAAATGCGGTTCGGATAAGATATCAGTTTATAAAGCAGCATAAACTCTTTTTGAGGAAGAGTCTGCGAGGAATTTTCCGAATAAACGGTCAGGGTGTCATATTCGAGAGTGGTTTTTCCGACCGTCTGTTTTCTTTCGCTGACACTTTTCGCCCTGCGTAAAAGAGCCCCTACACGCAGCACCATTTCGTTTACGTCTACGGGTTTTACCATATAGTCGTCGACGCCCGAAAGAAAACCTATCTGCTTATCCCTGAAACTGTCTTTTGCCGTAATTACAAGCACCGGAAGCGTGCAGTCGCCGTCGCGGAGCGTTTTGACAAACTCAAAACCGTCCATTCCCGGCATCATAACGTCGGTTATAATAAGGTCGATATATTCGTGTTCCATTATATCAAGAGCCTCTTTCGCGAACGCTGCACCGAACGGAAGATATCCGTTGCGTGAAAGCACTCTGCAATAAAGCTGTTGAAGCTCTGCGTCGTCTTCAACGACAAGTATTTTGAACATAATCTCACTCCTTTGATACAATTATACTATCACATTATCAACCGAAAATCAACCGAAAATCACCGAAGTTTGATTTTACGGATATTTTTATTCCGAAAATGCGTGGTACAATAGAAGCATAAACTGAAATTCGGACGGTGAATGAAATGTCAAAAGTCATAGGAATAGATCTCGGAACGACAAACTCCTGCGTTGCCGTAATGGAGCAGGGGCAGAGCGTTATAATCCCGAACGAAGTCGGAGAAAGAACCACCCCGTCGGTCGTCGCGTTTACGAAAGACGGTCAGAGGCTCGTCGGAAAGACAGCGAAAAGACAGGCGGTAATAAACCCCGACAGAACCGTTTCTTCGATAAAAAGAGATATGGGAACCGACCGCAGAATCACTATCGATTCGAAAAAATACACTCCTCAGGAAATTTCCGCGATGATTTTAAGAAAGCTCAAAGCCGACGCGGAAAGCTATCTCGGCGAACCTGTTTCCGACGCGGTTATAACCGTACCCGCCTATTTTACCGACGCCCAGAGACAGGCGACAAAAGACGCGGGGACGATTGCGGGACTCAATGTAAAAAGAATCATAAACGAACCCACGGCGGCAGCCCTTGCATACGGGGTCGATAAAGAAGAAGCACAGAAAATTCTTGTCTACGACCTCGGCGGCGGAACTTTCGATGTTTCCGTCCTCGATATTAACGGCGGAGTTATAGAAGTTCTCGCGACCGCCGGCAACAACAGGCTCGGCGGAGATGATTTCGACAATGTTTTAACCGATTATATCTGCGAAGAATTCAAAAAGCAGACGGGCTGCGACGCGAAAAAGGATATCACCGCAATTTCAAGAATAAAGGAAGCCGCGGAAAAAGCGAAAATCGAGCTTTCGGCAATGACCCAGACCGACATCAACCTGCCGTTCTTAATGCAGAAAAAAGACGGACCCGCCCACCTCGAAATGACGATAACAAGGGCAAAATTCAATCAGCTGACTTCTTACCTTGTCGACGCGACGATGGGGCCCGTCAACAGAGCCCTTTCCGACGCGGGACTTATCCCCGCAAACATCTCGAAAGTGCTGCTTGTCGGCGGTTCTTCGAGAATTCCGGCGGTTCAGGAAGCGGTAAGAAACCTTATCGGCAAAGAGCCTTTCAAAGGAATAAACCCCGACGAATGTGTCGCAATGGGAGCGTCTTTGCAGGCAGGCGTTTTGTCGGGCGACATCAAAGGGCTGCTGCTCCTTGATGTCACTCCCCTTTCGCTCGGAATTGAAACTATGGGCGGCATTTTCTCGAAAATAATCGAAAGAAACACGACTATTCCGATTAAGAAAAGCGATATTTACACCACCGCCGCAAACTTCCAGACCTCTGTTGATGTCAAAGTCTTTCAGGGAGAGCGGCAGATGACCGCCGACAACAAGCTGCTCGGCGAATTCCACTTGAACGGAATAAAAAGAGCGATGAGAGGCGTTCCGCAGATAGAAGTCACCTTTGAAATCGACGCAAACGGTATTGTCCACGTCACCGCAAGAGATTTGGGAACGGGCAAGAGCCAGGATATAACGATAACCGCCTCGTCAAACCTTTCAAAAGACGAAATCGACAGAGCAATAAGAGATTCGCAGGTCTACGCCGACGAAGACAGAAAGAGAAAAGAGGCGGCGAACGCCGAAAACGAAATAGATCAGCTTCTTTTCAGAGCGGCAAATGTCTCGAAAAAACTCGATAAAGAAGACAAAAAGAGGCTCGACGAAGCCTGCAAAAAGGCAAGCAAAGCAAAGAAATCGAAAAACGCCGCCGAAAAAGCGGAAGCTATCGAAGAACTCGAAAGAATAGTTTCGCAGGCGGAAAACTCGGTCGGTTCGGAGCCGTCGGCAGACAGCTCTTCGGCAAACTACACCGAACCCGAAAACCCGTCGCAGGACTACTACGACGCCGACTTCAAGGATTAAAATGTTCGGATATATTCTCGCCGATTCTTCTCTTCTTTCAAAGGAAGACGAAAAAAAATACAGGGCGTATTACTGCGGACTTTGCCGTTCGCTAAGAGACAACTGCGGAAAAATTTCAAGGATAACTTTAAGCTATGACCTGACATTTCTTTCGGTCGTGCTGTCGGCTCTCTATAAAAAAACCGACACCGAAGAAACCCGCCGCTGCTTTCTGCATCCGTTTCCGTCTTTTCCGTCGATAGAAAACGAATTTTCGGAATACGCGGCGTATATGAACGTCATGCTTTCCTACTATAAATTTATCGACGACTGGAACGACGACAAAAACCGCATTGCTCTTGCCGAAGCGAAAATTTTCGAAAAAGCGGTAAAAAAAGCCGAAGAAAAGTTCCCGAGGCAATGCAAAGCAACAAGAGACCGCCTTGCAGAAATCACCGCAGCCGAAAACGCCGATTGCTTGAACCCGGATATCCCGTCGGGGCTTTTCGGAGACATCATGGGCGAAATTTTCGCGATGAAAGAAGACGAAAACTACGAAAAGCTTTTCCGTTTCGGGTCGGCTCTCGGAAAATATATTTACACCGTCGACGCGATATGCGACTTGAAAAGCGACATAAAAAAACAGAGGTATAACCCTCTGCGGCTCTGCGACAGCGGCAGTTTTGACGACACCGTTTCCCTTTTGATGGCGGATGTCGTTTCGTCCTACGCCGCCCTCGGCATTGAAGAAGAAAAAAAGATAATCGAAAACGTTTTGTTTTCGGGAATTTTATTAAAATACAAAGCTTTCGGGAGGAAGAAAAATGGCACAAGACCCTTATAATGTACTCGGTGTTCCGTATGGGGCAAGCGACGAGGAAGTCACAAAGGCATACCGCCGTCTTGCAAAAAAATATCACCCCGACTTAAACCCGAACGACCCGGAAGCCGCAAAAAAGATGAGCGAAATCAACGCCGCTTACGAACAGATAAAAAGCGGAAAAGCAACGCAGCAAAACCAATACGGAAATCCTTACGGCAACCCCTACGGTTCTTACGGCGGTTCGTCGGCAGGCGGCGGACGGACTTACCGAAACGGACAGGAAGACCCGTTCGGAGGCTTTGATTTCGGAGGGTTCGGACCTTTCGGCGGCTATTATACGACTTACACAAACCGCGAACGCTCCCCCTTTGACACCGTAAAGCACTATATAAGAAACGGGGCTTACGCCGAAGCACTTCACGCCCTTTCGGAAATAACCGACAGAACGGCGGAATGGTATTATTATTCGGCAATCGCAAACTACAACACCGGCAACAAAGTAACCGCTCTTTCCCATGCGAAAACAGCGGTTCAGATGGAGCCGACAAACGCCGAATACAAACGGATTCTCGACCTTATTTCTTCGGGCGGCAGGGTTTACAGTCAGGACAGCCGCAGTTACGGCGGACGCTCCCGCGGATTTAACCTTACGACCTGCTGTCTTTTCTGGTTTATCGCCCAGATAATCTGTTCCTGCTTCTGCCGAAGCCCGTTCGGTTTCTTCTTTATCAAAAACGACACGCCCGACGCGAAAACGGTAAGCGTTGTGACGGAGCAGAAATATGAAAGTCCGACAAAAATAGATTTAGGTGAAGATTATGTATAAATTCAAAATGTGGCTCATGCGTTTTATGTCGGGAAGATACGGCACCGACAGCTTAAATAAAGCCATCTTTTGGCTCTATTTCATTCTGCTTGTTCTCAATCTTTTTTTGAGAAGCAGAATAGTCATGATTCTCGAACTTGTCGTTATTTTCCTTTACTTTTTCCGAATGCTTTCGCGGAATATCGCAAAACGCCAGAGCGAAAACTATAAATATACCGTCTTCAAAGGCAAGGTCGTTTCTTTCTTTTCGGGAATAAAAAACCGTTTCCGCGACAGAAAGACCCATGTTTACCGTAAATGTCCGAACTGCAAGGCAAAGCTGCGGCTGCCGAGAAGAAAAGGCACGCATACCTGCTGCTGCCCCCGCTGCAAAAAGGACTTTACCGTCAAAATCTGATTACTCCCTCCATATTTTTCCATAAAATCCTCTCCTGAGGAAAAACAGCCGCCCCCAACCAAGGGACGGCTGTTTTGTTAATTTATTTAATTTTCGGCACGAAGTTCGAGCGGTTAAATATTCTTACTTCACACCAAAGAGAATAGGAAAAGCGTTCGGAACAAATGAACTTCGATGAAAACCCCGTTTTCATTCTCCCGAAGGCGTACAAAGGTACGGCGAGCGGCGAAGTGAGTTTGCTCCGGGCGTTTTTACATTCTCTTTTACATATTTTCAACTGAATCGATTGCCAATACATCAAGATGTTTCAAAATCATCTTTCTTGTCATAAGGCAGAGCGAAAGCCACGATTTTTTCTTAGTTTCATCCTTTTCGTCGATTATGCGGTTATCGTGATAAAATTTCGAAAAAGCGGTCGCTATCTGGTAAACGCTGTCACAGATATAATTCGGAGCTTTTTCTCGAAGGGCGACAGTAAATGCCTCACCCGCAAGCATGATTTTGAGAGCAAGGGCTCTTTCGCTTTCGGAATAAAGGGTTACGGGCGAAATTTCGCCGTCGAGGGAAAGTCCCGACTTTTTCAGAATTGAATTTATACGGGTGACGGTGTAAAGAATATAAGTGCCCGTTTTTCCCTCAAACGCAAGGAATTTATCAAGGTCGAAAATGTAATTTTTCGTTCTCTGGTTTATAAGGTCTCCGAATTTGACGGCGGCAATGCCTACGGCGGCGGCGGTCTTTTCCTTTTCCTCGTCCGACGCCTCTTTGAGATACGCCGACTCTTCGAGTTTTTCCTTTGCCGCCTGTTTTGCGGTCGAAAGCAGGTCTTCAAGCTTCATAACGCCGCCCTCGCGGGTTTTATAAGGCTTGCCGTCTTTGCCGTTCATTGTTCCGAAACCGAGGAATTCAAGCTCTGCGTCGGTAAGATCCGCTTTTTTCGCACAGCGGAAAACCTGCGTGAAATGCAGTTCCTGACGGGTATCGACAACATACCAGATTTTATCGGGAGCGAAATCCTTTTCACGCTGAATTATCGTCGCAAGGTCGGTCGTCGAATAGAGGTTCGAATTATCCGATTTTTTGATTATGATGGGAGCAATGGGAGCTTTGTCGGTCTCTTCTTCGAGGTCGACAATCATCGCACCCTCGCTTTCGTGCATGAGGTTCTTTTCGTTAAGACGGGAAACCAGCTCGTCGACATATTTATCGGCGTCGCTTTCGCCGTACCAATATTCGAAACCGACATTGAGTTTTTCGTAGTTTTTCTTTAAGTCGGCGACAGAAACACGCATGATTTCTTTCCAGAGGGCGATATATCCGGGTCTGCCGTTCTGCAATTCGAAAGTCGCTTTCTGTGCTTCTTTCTTATATTCTTCATCCTCTTTGCTTTTTTTGCTTGCGAAGGGATAGACCTCGCTCAAAAGTTCGGGAGTGAGGGTCGGAACGGAGTCGCCCTCCTTAAAATCTTCCGAAAAGCATTTTTCTTCGGGCAGGCGTTTTGAAAGTTCGGTAATGACAAGACCTATCTGCAAGCCCCAGTCGCCGAGGTGGATATCTCCGAGAGCGTTGTATCCCGAGGCTTTCGCAAGTCTTTTTATGCTTTCGCCGATTATCGCGGAGCGGAGATGTCCTATATGCAGAGGTTTCGCAACATTCGGTCCGCCGTAGTCGATAACAACGGTTTTTCCTTCTCCGACCTGCGGAACGGAAAGGTTTTCGTCGGCATAAATATCACCGAGCAGTTCGGACATATATTCCGATGTTAAAGTTAAGTTTATAAAGCCGGGATTTGCGACTTCTGCTTTTGCAAAGCGGTCATCAGCGGCAAGAATTTCCGCAACTTCTCCCGCAATCTTAAAGGGGGCTTTTCTGTAAAGTTTCGCTCCGTCGAAAGCACCGTTGCACTGAAAC
>CAKSPP010000011.1 GCA_934481505.1 uncultured Eubacteriales bacterium | reverse complement strand
AAGTTCGGGAATTTCGACTTCCACGCCGTCATTTTTAAGGATTGTTTCGACCCTCTCTTTTCTTGCGGCGGAAGCTTCCGAAAGCGAAGAAATTTCCTCTTTTGAAAGTCCGTTTTTTTCAAGCACCGAAACAAGCAGCGGCTGCGGCATGGTGTAAAGCGGCAGCGAAGAAAGGATACTTCTGCGTTTGCCTTGTTTGGCGGCGTCGGCGATAAGAAAAGCGTTTAATTCATTGGCGTTTTCGCTGCGGTAGATATCCATTAAAACCGACGCCGACGAAAGCATTTCCTTTGCCCTGCTGGTGTAATATTCGACCTCTTTTTTCGATTTCGTAAGATAATATTTTCCGTTTTCGTGGTAGCCCGCTATCGCCTCTCCCGAAAGAGCGGCGGCACCCGAAACTTTGAGCAGATGAAGGAAAATATCGTTCTGCGTGTTCTTTATATAATAGGGAGAAATCTGCCCCGTCATATACATCGGAATCCAGCTTTCAAGCCCGAGCATCATTTCTTCAAAAGAGCGGTCGAGGTTATGTATCTGATTTAAGTGCAAGCCTTTTTTCAGCATCATCGCCATTCCGAACATCCATTTTTTCGGGAATTCGGGATCTTTCGCCATTTCCGTCATCGGCATGTCGCTATACATTATTACAGGCTCCGACGACTTTGAAAGAACGGTAGCTTTCAGAAAATCGAGTTCGCTTTCCATCATTTCGCCAAGCCCGAAATATGTTTTTGACGACGGCAGTAAAAACGGGACGGTCGGAACTTTCAGTTCGTCGAACCGAATGGCTTTTATATATTCGTTTAAGTTAAAATCGTTGAGTTTTGAAAGAAAATCGGAGATAGGCTGTTTTTTTGTTTTGGTTTCAGACATCAGCCATTTTGCAAGTTTTTCATAACAGACGGAAACATCGGAAAGCTCTGCCGCGGAACATTCCAAAAGCTCGGAAAGCACCGCCCTGTTTTTTGCGGAAGTGAAGTTTCTTGCGACATATCCCGAAACCGCGGTCGCGAATTTTTCGGGCTCAGCGGGTTTTCTTGTCCCGTTGCGGAAGCGGAAAACGGTCGAAGCGTCGTAGTTTATGTTAAGACAGAGTTTCCCGATAGAGATGTCGAGCATCGAAACAAGAGTGTTGAAATTTTGAAGCAGGCTTTCGGAATCAAGGGTCGGAAAATCGTCGGAAGACAGCAGGTCGTTTTTTATATCGTCCTCGCTCATATCGGGAATATTCTTTTCCGCAGCAATTTTAGCAAGAGCAAAGCACAGTTTTTCAAAAGCCTCGGAGCTGCCGTCGGGAAGCCTTTCCCCGGAGCGGTATCTGCTGAAAGTTGCGGCGGATATTCCGGAAGCGTTGCAGATATCCTTTGCCGGGCAGCCGAGTTTCGCCATATATTCGTTCAGTTTTTCGCAGAATTTCATAAGACCCTCTCAATCCGTTTTTTTCATTATACAACAATTTCTTAAAAAAGAAAAGCCCTATTTCAGTCCTTGACTGATTTCTCTCTTTTTCCAACTGATAAACCCGTAGATATCGTTTATGAGAAACATCGCAAAACAGAATATCATCGGCAGATAGGAGATGTCGCCTATCGCGGCAAGGATCCACAGAATTATGAGAACAATGTCGTTTACGGCATAGGCAACGGCATAGTATGAATTTCTTATAAATGTAAGATAAGAAGCCAGAAAAGAAGTTGTTATCGATAAAGTCGAAACGGCAAGATTCGGAGTGTCGAGAGCTTTCATTATAAAATAGAAAAGAGCGGTCGCCGCGGAGGTAAAAAGAACCATAACGACGGCTTTTAACGGCGTCATTTTCGAAATTTTGACTTCTCCCTTTTTATAGGGGTGGCGGATCCACGAAATCGCGGCAAAGACAGCCGACGGCAAAGTCATTCCGAGATAGGTTATCATTTCGCCGTAATATCGCATACGGTAAGAGGTTATAGCGTAAAGCACAGAGAAAGCGACCGTTAAAAACTGACCGACGACATTTCCTTTCGCGATAAAAATAAGGGATGTTACGCCGACAAGGGTCGCCGAAAGGGTTATAGGCTCGGTTCCCGCTATAATATTCGAAACAAGAACGACCGCAACCGAAGCCGACCAGATTATAAGTTCGGTTTTCGTTAAGCTTTTGAAAGATTTTATCATTTTTCTCCTTACAGAAACAAAAAGTGCCTATAAAAGGCACCGTCAAAACTTTTACTCTTGAAGTATAGCAAAAACAAAAAAGCATGTCAAGAGAAACGGGGCGGAAATTCCGCCCCGAATTTTTACTGCAAATACAAACTTGATATTGCAAAAGTTCCGTTTTCCATTGTCTGTCCCGATGTTGCCGTTGTAAGGCTTATCGTTGAGGGGACTGCCGAAATTTCAACGGGAACGGCAAAGGAAAGATGTTTTGTGCCGCTGTTGTCGGTAAAGGTAACGGAAGACGAAGCCCCGGCAATCGGAGTGCCGTTAAGGGTCGCCTGCACGGTTATCGTTATCGGAAGCGACGCACCCGTTGCGGGGGAAACATCGGCGTTGAAAGCCGCATGATAAACGCCCGCACGGTTCACGATAATATCCGTTCCTCCGTTTGTAAAGGATATTCCCGTGCCTGCAACCGCCGCAGAATCGGCAAAGGTCATCTCGTCGCCGCCGACTGCGGGGAAAGCTCCCTCATAGGCGACAAGTGCGTTCGGAGTTTCGACCGTTCCTGTTGCTCCTGTTGCACCTGTAACACCGGTGGCACCTGTGGCACCTGTGGCTCCCGTTGCTCCGGTGTCGCCTGTCGCTCCCTGAGGGATTACAAAATCAAAGACCGCCGCCGTTGCAGTTCCGCTGTTTGTTACGCTCGCCGCACTTCCCGGCTCGCCTGTTGTCACCGTTCCGACAGAGACGGTTGCTGCAGTTCCGGCGTCACCCGTTGCACCCGTAGCACCTGTGGTTCCTGTTGCACCTGTTGCTCCGGTGTTGCCCGTCGCTCCCTGCGGGATTACAAAATCAAAAACCGCGGCAGAGGTGGTTCCGCTGTTTGTTACGCTCGCCGCACTTCCCGGCTCGCCTGTTGTCACCGTCCCGACCGCGACCGTTGCGGACGAGCCTGTGTCTCCCGTTGCTCCCGTAGCTCCTGTAGCTCCTGTTGCTCCCGTTGCACCTGTAACACCGGTTGCACCTGTCGGTCCCATTTGTCCGTTTGAGCCTGCGGCACCTGTCGGTCCCGTGGGGCCCATCTGTCCGTTTGCTCCGGCGGGGCCTGTGGCACCCGTTGCACCTGTCGCACCTGTTACGCCCTGGGGCCCCTGAACGCCCTGAATACCCTGGGGTCCGGTAGCCCCGGTTGCCCCCTGAGTTCCCTGAACGCCCTGTATGCCCTGAGGGCCTGTCGCACCGGTAACTCCCTGGAGTCCCTGAATGCCCTGCGGTCCTGTCGCACCTGTGGCACCCGTAGGTCCGGTAGGACCCCCGGCAGGACCTGTTGCACCTGTTGCACCCGTGGCTCCCGTAGCTCCCGGGCAGCCTCTCGGGCCTGTTGCTCCCGTCGCTCCCGTAGCCCCTCTCACAATGCGGCAATCGTTTCCGCAGGTGCAGGACGACGTGTTCCTTCCGCAGCCCGTGCAGAATGTTCCTCTGTTGCAAGGATCGTAAATCATAAATTTTACTCCTTATATACTGAATTTTTCAGCCCTTCGAAATATTTCAGATTGTATAGATATTCTTTTGAATTCGGGCGAAGTTTTCCGGCTCGCCTGTTATATTCCTCGGCGTCGGCAAGTTTTCCCGTTCTGTCGTGGCAGAAAGTAAGCATAATAAGAGGGATAAACCCCGAATATTCGCTTGAAACAAACGCTCCGCCTTTCCCGTCTTCCGCCGCAGAAAGGGCTGATTTATACCAAAAAACCGCAGTTTCATACTGTTCTTTTTCGACGAAAATATTGCCTATCCGACAGCATATTTCCGCACGGGGGCTTCCGTATAAAAATGAAGAGAACAGCGTTTTTGCGGCGTTTTCGGTATCGTTTTCCGAAAGATAAATTTCGGAAAGAAATTTGCACGCCTCGATCTTGTTTTCGACCCAGCCGTTCGGGTTTTCAAGAAAGGAACAAAGCGTTTTTTTCGCGTCGCCGTATCTTTTGTGATAGAAAAGCTCCCTGCCGTAATAAAAAACATCTCTCGGAGAAAAAGCCTCGCCCGACGCCTTTTGTTTTTCGTAGATTTTCAGGTTACGGTCGCCGTATTCCGTCTTTGCCGAAAAGTGTTTTATCGCAATGTCGGAATACCTCACGTTTCCCGAATATTCGACCGCTTCGTGAACTCTTCCTTTCCATAAAAAGCCCTTGGCTCTGCGGAATATCCGCTCTCTGTAAAAAAAGAAAACAGCGTTTCCGTCCTCGTCGAAAGCACATTCGTACCGCATAAGCACGACATCGTCTTTTTCCGAAAGAGTCTTCTTGAAATCGATAAACTTTTCGAGCTCTTCAAAGGTCAGGACATCGTCCGCGTCAAGCCAAAGAATAAAGTCGCCCGTCGCTTTCGAAAAGGAAAAATTTCTCGCCGCCGAAAAATCGTCGTTCCATGCGAAATCGTATATTTTATCGGTATATTTTCCCGCAATTTCCTTCGTTTTGTCGGTGCTCCCGGTGTCGACTATTATTATTTCGTCGCAGGCTTCCGCCACCCCTGCAAGACACCGCCCTATCGTTTCCTCTTCATTTCTGACAATCATACACAGACTGAGATTCATAAAACCCTCCGACGGCACACGGCCTATTTCATGATATGCCGAAAAGTCGGGGAGTGATAAAATCATACAAAAAAAAATCCCCTTCAGTTGAGGGGGATTCTTTTGCGTTTATTATTTTCATTTTGCTTCGGGAAGCATTTTGTTTTCTTCTCCGAGCAGGTTTGTCATGCTCTTTACGCTTATTCCGAGCGTCGAGGCGTTATGCAGAAGTGCCGAGAATGTCGGCTGCAATATTCCGGTAACGCCGCCCGCAATAAGCATAAGATTAAATCCCACGATAAAGCGGTAGTTCCGGTTTATGTGTTTCATAGCAATTTATTTCCAAATTAGACAATTCGCAAGTCTGCAATAATAGGACAGCTGACTCATAAGAATCTTTCGGCAAATTTTGAAATATAATTGCAATTTATACTTATTTATGTTATAATATAGCCATACAAATGACAAATTTACACTACCAAAATAGAAACCTTTATAGAAGAAGCATTGCAGCGGCAATAATTTTTTAAGGAGGAATACGATTAAAGATATGACGGACACAGAATCCTTAATCAAAGATATCAAGGAGAGAGATGATATTATTCGAAAATATAACTTATACGGTTTGTTAGATAGAGATGACGCTATTAGAAAGATCATGGAATTAAGAGCAAAGGATAAAGAAGTTTTACAAATTGCAATAGAAAATATGACGGGTCCTATTGCGCTGCTTGATCAGCTTACAAATGATCAGCTTGCCAAAGAACTGTCTGCACAGATAACAATTTTATTGATAAAGCTGATGAGAAAAACATCAATGAAATAATAATACATAAGAGTTTTTTTAGAAATGAAACATATGTCAATAAAAAACGATTATAAAAAAACGGAGGTATTAAGTTTGATAATAAACAATATTTCAGAATATGTAACGGAAATATGCAAGTTTGATTCAAAACTGCAACGAAACGGTTTTGACAAAAATGAAGTATTACTATTTCGCGGTCAGCCGGATGAAAATTATGAGCTCCTTCCGGCAATTGGCAGAAACATGAAGTCTGTCTCAATTTTATATGAAGAAAGAAATTTGATTGAGATGGCAAAGAACAAAATGCCGGATATCTTTCATAACGGATTATCTCCTGTTGAACTTCTCGCTCTCCTTCAACATCACGGAATTCCGACGCGGCTTTTAGATATTACAGAAAATTCTTTGGTGGCACTGTATTTTGCATGTTCATCAGAACCGTCAAAAAACGGAGAAGTTATTGTTTTTAAGAAAAACGAATTGGATATAGCTACATACCCCATGATCAATGCAATCGCAGAGAGTTATAAGTACGCCGCGGGGTCCCTGACCCTATTGGGGCTATTCTATGAAAATGTCAAAAATCAGCCGTATTTTTTAGAACAAAAGCAAGGCAATGAAATTTGCTATAAAACAAATGAACAAGGTGGGAATTGGGTCGCAGAATGCTGTAAAGAACCGCAGTTTATTTATGCCCCGATACGCAGTATCCGGCAACAAATTCAACAGGGAAGATATATTTTGTTTCCTAATCATATTGAAGAATATGGCAAAGACGATAAGAAAAAGAAAAAATATTTTGTAAACAGTATTGATGCAATTTCAAAAAACAATGAAGATATTTTATCTCTGATTGAAATACCGGCAGAAAAGAAAAAGGAAATATTATATGAATTACGACTCTTCGGTATATGTGAAGAAATATTATTCTGTGATAACATAGATATCGTTTGTAAAAACATTAAAAATACCTTTGTCGGAAAACTAAACGGAAATTGATTTTTTTTCTCGGATTGAATTTCCCCGAAAATAATCTGAAAACGGCATAAAATATTTCTTGTTGAAATAATTGCCGCAATTATAATAGCCCCGTGCAGAATTTTTCCTGCACGGGGCTCAGTTGACTTTCACCGTAAGCCGAGACTGACTGCCAATCCGTCAAGATAATCAAGATGTCCGTGATTTGTGTCGTACAGTATTACATAACCGTCTTTTTTGGCAGTTATATCTTGCCCCATAAAAACAATGCGTTCTCCCTTTTTGAGATATTGCTTATATCCGTTTTCCTCCGTTGCCGCATTTTGATAATAGAGTTCAAAACATTCTCCGGCTTTTTCTTTATTTCCGAGATGACCGTATATCATACATTCATCTAATAAAATCACGGAATTCATATTATCTAACAAAGGATAATCTTTTCTGCGTTCAAGAATAGCCTCCCTGCTGTTTAATACTTCATATGCGGGCAAAACATATTGATCTAATTCGTAAATAATACTATCGATAATTTTTACGGGCTTTTTACGAAGGTCATACCATGCTTCTTCTTTGCCGCTGACAGTTCCCAACCGCGAGCGAATAGTACATTCATATTCGTGGTAATATTTTTTCTTTTCGGTTTTTGACTGAAAAGTTCTCTCGGAACATTCCGGTATGCGAATACCCAAATTCACACAAAACAGACCGCCCATGCCATTCGATGGCATACCACTTTGAAAATGAATTACCTGTGAAATGTCTTCCGAGACAAAGCGATGAAGAGTTCTTCCGTATTTTTTGAATCCGTAAGGCTTGAGATGTTGATATACCGACGACTCAATTTCATCGATTTTTTGAGTTGTATTGATATCAGATTTTCTCTTCAAAAAATCAAGCATAGTTTCCGTCCTCCTACTATATTTCAGCATTATTCGCTGCGACGCATTTGTTTCAAAACATAAAGTACCCGAAAGCCCTTTGTTTAAGGGTTCCCGGGCACTTGTAAGGTGTTTGCAATCATTCCCACTCGAGTCAAATGATTGTTTTGAAGGTGTTTTTCTGTGATGAACTATACCTTATCGTCCGATTTGCGCCGATTTTTGAAAAAATAACGGGGAATAATTACCGTGTCCGAGAGAATTTGTCGTCATTTCGTCGTCAAGCAAAACGCACATTTTCGTTTTTCTTTGTTTTGATGTAAAATCAAAGCAGCAAAGGAGGTTTGCTATATGAAAGATGAATTTATATTAAGAGTAGGTTTGTGGGGACAAAGACATTATAACTTTCTGAAAAAGAACAATCCGACGGTTATCAATGTAATGCGGTTAAACGGTACGCTTGAGCAGTATCTGACCGATCTCGACCGAAACGCGCAGGAAATGTTTGAGTTGTTGACAAAACAGTATGCCGAACTTGAAGGCATTACCGAAGAAATGAAAGCAAAAAATCAAATGAAATGGGTTAGTCAGATTAACAGCATTAAAGCAAGGGCAATCGATGTAGTAAATGCTGAACTGATTTATATCTGAAAAAGCGGGGCCTCGGCTCCGCTTTTTGCATATTCAAAGCGTTTGGTAGAAAATAGCGCTCACTATTTTCTGTAAACGCTTGATTTTTCGTAGAAAATAGTGTATAATAAATTCGTATAACACCACTGCTTACGGAAGGTGCATTGGAATGAAGCGACCGAATTATCTAAATCAAATACGAAATATAATAGCAAAGTCTGAAAACGGCTCTGTTTTTGTGTCAACGGATTTCACCGATATTACCGATAAAAAGACCGTTAATATGGCATTGCTTCGCCTTGCCGACGAAGGGCTTGTCAAAAAAATACTGTTCGGCGTTTATTATAAGCCCGAATATAACGAACTGCTCGGCGAAACCGTTGCACCGTCACCGAACAAGGTTGCTCATGCACTTGCCCGCAATTTCGGCTGGACGATTGTCCCCTGCGGTGATACGGCGCTGAATCTTTTGGGACTCTCAACTCAAGTTCCTTCTCAGTGGGTATATGTGTCGGACGGTGCGTATAAAGAATATTCTTTTGACAACACTGCGATAAAATTCAAGCGAACAACGAACAAGGAAATATCTAAGCTTTCCTATAAAACAGCACTGACTATTCAAGCGTTGAAAGCACTCGGCAAGGACAATGTATCCGAGCAAATCATTTGCCGCTTAAAAAAAGCGCTCAGCGAAGAAGAGAAAGAAAAGATGCTGACGGAAGCAAAATCCGCCACTTCATGGGTTTATGAATACATTAAAGTAATTTGCAAAGGTGACAAGTAATGAGAGATATTGCGAAACTGAACGAAAACGATAAAAAGGCTCTGTTTCACAACACAGCCGCTAAAATGGGTATGACCGACGCCATTATTGAAAAAGATTTTTGGGTGTGCTATATGCTTGATTATCTTTTTCATCGCTGCGCATGGAAAAATAATATTGCTTTCAAGGGAGGCACAAGCCTTTCAAAGTCATATGGCTTGATTGAACGCTTTTCCGAGGATATTGACTTAATTCTTGACTGGCGTGTTCTCGGCTACGAAAAGAACGAGCCGTGGGCTGACAGAAGTAACACCAAGCAGGACGCCTTTAATAAAGAGGCAGGCACAAAAACAGAAGCGTTTTTAAGAAACGAATTTATGCCTGCCGTTATTGCGGACTTGCAAAATGAACTCTCCTATGATGTAAATTGCTATATAGAGGACGACGATCCGCAAACGGTGGTTTTCGCCTACAACCGCAGCTTTGACGATTCGGCGATTCTGCCTGTGATTCGTCTTGAAATCGGAGCGCTTGCGGCGTGGACCCCGGCGGAAGAAAAGCCAATTACCCCTTATGCCGCCGAGCAGTACGGCAGACTTTTCAAGCAACCGAGCACCGAGATATTGACCGTATTGCCGAAACGCACATTTTGGGAAAAGGTTACGATTTTACATAGAGAGGCATACCGCCCCGAAAACAGCGCCTTGCCAACAAGATATTCCCGCCATTATTATGATCTTTATTGTATGGCAAATTCGCCTGTAAAGGCTGAGGCTTTCGCCGACTTAGACCTGCTCGATAAAGTTGTACGTTTTAAGGATAAATTCTACCGTTGTTCGTGGGCAAGATACGACGAAGCAAAGCCCGGCACTATGAAATTGATACCGAGCGAGAAAAATATCAAAGTCCTCAAAGACGACTATGAGCATATGAAAAATATGATTTACGGCGAAAAACCGGATTTTGATATAATCTTGGAAGCGGTAAAGCATCTCGAAGATGAAATAAATGTATTATAAGCACAACTTATGAGGCAGTGATTATAAGAAAATATAATGTGCAAAAATCACTTCAAAGTGATCTATTGCTGAGGTGAAAAATTATGAATGAGATAAATAAAAAAGAATTATCCGAAATGGACATTCGGACTAAATATATTACACCCGCTATTGTTTCAGCCGGCTGGAGTTCCTTTTCTCAGATGCGTGAAGAATATAAAGTCACAAACGGTAGAATTATCGCTCGTGGGAAGACGTGCAAACGTGAGGCTCCGCTAAAAGCAGATTATGTGCTTTTCTACAAACCGAATAAGCCGATTGCAATTGTAGAAGCAAAAGATAATAATCATACAATGGCTGACGGTATGCAACAAGCATTGCAATACGCAGATATGATGGATGTACCTTTTGTATTTTCTTCAAACGGTGACGGCTTTGTTTTCCATAACAAATTCATCACCGAAGGACATCCCGAGATAAATCTTTCTTTGGATGAATTTCCTTCACCGGAGACTCTATGGAATATGTATCACGAGCAAAGCCATGTCAGTTTGGCACAAGACACAGTTATAGACGAGCCGTATTACTCGGACAATCCCGATAAACAACCGCGTTATTACCAGATGAACGCAATCAACAAAACCGTCGAAGCTATTGCAAACGGTCAGAATAGAGTCTTACTTGTTATGGCAACTGGTACGGGAAAAACCTACACGGCGTTTCAAATTATTTGGAGACTATGGAAAGCGGGTATCAAAAAACGCATTCTGTTTCTTGCGGATAGAACTGCTCTAATTTCACAGACTTTCACCAATGATTTTGCTCCGTTCAAAGATAAGATGACATGGGTAACAAAGCAGAATTTTGACACGGCACATGAAATATATCTTGCACTTTATCAGGGCTTGACAGGAGAAGATGAAGATGCAAATAGTTTGTTTCAACAGTTCAGCCCCGGATTCTTTGACCTAATTGTAGTTGACGAATGCCATAGAGGCAGCGCGAAAGCAGACAGTCAATGGAGAGAGGTGTTGGAGTATTTCAGTTCTGCAACTCAAATCGGCCTTACGGCAACTCCCAAAGAAACCAACTCTGTATCTAATATTGATTACTTTGGCGATCCCATATATACATATTCGTTGAAGCAAGGTATAGACGATGGCTTTCTTGCACCTTATCGCGTTATTCGTGTGTTCTTTGATAAAGACATTGAAGGCTTCGTTCCTTACGACGGTCAACTTGACGATAATGGTGAGGTTATTGATAACCGAGTTTATAATACAACGGATTTTGATAAAAACATCGTTCTTGCTAAGCGCACAAAACTCGTTGCAAAAACAGTATCTGACTATCTAAAAAAGCATAACTGCCGTATGGATAAGACAATATTCTTCTGCGTTGACCAAGAACATGCAGACCGTATGCGACAAGCACTTGTGAATGAAAATGCCGATATGTGCGCTATTGACGATAAATATGTAATGCGCATTACCGCAAATGACGAAGCGGGCGTTAAACAACTTGATAACTTTCGTAACGTTGAAAAAGATTACCCGGTGCTTGTAACGACCTCAAAACTTCTTTCTACCGGTGTTGATGTCCAAACTGTTAAATATATCGTTTTGGATTCCAATATTCGCTCAATGACAGAGTTTAAGCAGATTATTGGTAGAGGTACACGAGTTCGTGAGGATTTGGGTAAACTGTATTTCACGATATTTGACTTCCGCGATGTTACCCGCTTGTTCCACGACCCTGACTTTGATGGACCAATCGAACAGCAAGATGATTTTCAACCGAACAAGTCCGGCCCCGGTCCTGACGGGCCGCCCAAGGTTCCACCGCAGCCAACCGATAAAAAAACTAAATATTTGCTCGGAGGCACTAAAGTTTCTGTTGCACAAAAACATATTCAGTATCTTGACAAAGATGGTAATTTGATTACCGAAAGTCTTATTGACTATACCAAGCGTAATGTTCGCAATCAATATGCATCTATGGAGGAGTTCCTTAATGCATGGAGCGATGCCGAGCGTAAGCAGACCATTGTTGAAGAACTTGAAAAGCGCGGTGTATTCTTTGACGATCTTTGTGACGAGGTGGGCAAAGACCTTGATCCATTTGATATGATTCTTCATATCGTATTTGACCAGCCGCCGCTGACAAGGAAAGAACGCGCAGAGAACGTTCGTAAGCGCAATTACTTCACAAAATATGGCAAACAAGCCGCAGAAATTTTGGATGCTCTTTTGACGAAATATGCGGATAGCGGCCTTACCGATCTTGAGAATGTTGACGTGCTCAAAGTCGATCCTATCAAACAATATGGAACACAGGTATATATCGTTAATACGATTTTCGGCGGTATTGCAAAATTCCGCGAAGCAATAAAAGAATTGGAAGCGGCAATTTATGCTGCGTAAGGAGTAAACACTATGGCAATGTCCACTATGATAAAATCACTGGAAGACATTATGCGCAAGGACGCAGGTTTGAACGGTGATGCGCAGTATATTGAACAAATTACCTGGCTGCTGTTCTTAAAGGCATTTGACGCCAAAGAAATGGAATGGGAGTTTCGTCCCGACTATAAGGGTGTAATTCCGCATGGCTACCGTTGGAGAGATTGGGCGGCGGACAAAGAAGGTGTCACCGGTGACGCTTTAATCAAGTTTATCGATGAACTTTTTGACAAGCTCAAAAAATTGGATACGTCCGACGGCGATATGCGCAAATTTGTCGTTCGTAATGTGTTTGAGGATATCAACAACTACATGAAGTCCGGTGTCTATCTCCGTCAGCTTGTTAACCGTATCAATGAGAAAGTTGATTTTATTGATGCAACGCAAAAGCATACTTTTAACGAGCTTTACGAAGGCATGCTCAAGGATTTGCAGAGCGCAGGTCGTGCCGGAGAATTCTATACACCCCGCCCTGTAACCAACTTTATTGTGGAAAAAGTTGATCCGAAACTCGGTGAAATTGTTCTTGACCCTGCTTGCGGTACCGGCGGATTCCTTACAAGTACCATTGCACATATCGGCAGCGCAAAAACAGTTGAAGAATTTGAAACTCTGCAAACCTCTATCAACGGTTGGGAGAAAAAACCGCTTCCGTATCTGCTTGCTATGACCAATTTGATTCTGCATGATATTGAAATCCCGAAGATAAAGCATATCAATTCGCTCAACCGTCCTCTTTCCGACTATTCCGCAAAAGATCGCGTAGATGTAATCGTGGCCAATCCTCCTTTCGGCGGAGCGGAAGATGCAGCTGTAAAGCAGAATTTCCCAAGCGAATTTCAGACAAGCGAAACTGCTGACCTCTTTATGGCACTGATCATGAATCTGCTGAAAGACGGAGGCAAAGCCGGTGTTGTTCTGCCCGACGGATTTATGTTCGGAGATGGTGTGAAAAATACGATCAAAGAGAAGCTTTTGAAAGAATACGGATTACATACGATTATCCGTTTGCCGCAGGTGTTCAAACCGTATGCGAGCGTCAATACCAATCTTTTGTTCTTCAAAAAAGGTGTTGTCAGTCGCGGCGTATGGTTCTATCGTCTTGACTATCCGGAAGGCGTTAAGAGCTTCTCCAAGACTAAGCCGATGCAGGACAAGCATTTTGATCCCGTTCGTGAATGGTGGGAGAACAAAGAAGCCATTGTAGTCGATGGCTTTGACAAGGCACGCTTCTATACACCCGAAGAATTGGAAGCGTTGAACTACGATTTTGATAAATGCTGTCCGTTTCCTCATGTGGAAGAAGAAATTCTTGAACCGAAGGACTTGATTGCCCGATATGAAGCGGAACGCACCGAACTGAATGCCTCTATTGATCGTATCTTGGCAAGCATCACCGCAAAATTGGAGGAAAATAAATGACGGCACAAGAATTAAAAAACTCCATTTTGCAGTTGGCGGTTCAAGGGAAACTTGTACCACAATGTAAAGAGGACGAACCGGCATCGGAATTACTGAAAAGGATTTGTGCCGAAAAAGATCAAAACGGCATAAAAGGAAAGAAATTACCACCAATTACAGATGAAGAAATTCCGTTTGACATTCCTGAGAACTGGGTATGGACACGTTTAGATACCATTTCATCAATTACTTCAGGTGGAACGCCTGCACGTACCAATCCATCTTTTTGGGGTGGAAATATTCCGTGGGTAAAGATTGGAGACATTAAAGAGAAATATGTTTTTTCTTCCGAAGAAAAAATTACTGTTAAAGGCTTGAATTCGTCTTCAGCAAAGGTGTTTCCGAAAAATACTATCCTCTATACTATCTTTGCAACAATTGGAACCGTAGGCATATTAGGAATTGAAGCGGCAACGAACCAAGCGGTTGCAGGTATAACTTTTTATGGTGAATATTGCCTCGATTATATGTACTATGTTTTAGTGGGGCTAAAAGATATCCTTGTGTCAAAAGGGAAAGGAATGGCACAAATGAATATCAATCAAACCATTTTGAAAAACACACCAATCCCTTTGCCCCCTCTCGCAGAACAAGAACGAATAGTGGCAAAAATCGAAGAATTGATGCCTTTGGTTGAGGAATACGGCAAGGCAGAAGAACAGTTAACCAAATTGAATGCCGAATTTCCGGACAAGCTCCGTAAATCCATTTTGCAGCAAGCAGTTCAAGGTAAGCTTACCGAACGTGATCCTGCCGATGAACCCGCTTCTGAACTGATCAAACGCATTAAGACGGAAAAAGAAGCTCTCATTAAATCCGGCAAAATCAAAAAAGAAAAGCCTCTGCCGGAAATTACAGAGGGCGAAAAGCCTTTCGATATTCCGGATACTTGGGAGTGGGTAAGATTATCTGATATATGCAATATATCAGACGGCACACATCAAACTCCGACTTATGTTGAACATGGTATCCCATTTATTTCGGCACAAAATGTAAAACCATATCGTTTTCTTCCCGAAAATCATAGGGATGTATCGTATGAGGATTACTTAGAATACAACAAAAACATATCCCCTGAAAAAGGAGATATTCTGATGGCTCGTGTTGGAGCCGGGATAGGGGAAGCAGCAATAATTGATCAGGATTTCGAGTTTTCTATCTATGTAAGTTTGACATTAATTAAATGCTATTCAAAAGAATTTGATATGATGTATCTTCTTCATGTGTTAAATTCTCCTATCGGTAGGAAACTTGCAGAAAAGAAGACATTGGGTAAAGGTGCATCACAAGGTAATTTGAATTTGATATTTATTAGAGAATTTGTATTGCCTATCCCACCACTCGCTGAACAAAAACGAATTGTCAAACGCGTTGAAGAACTTCTCGCCTTGTGCGATGAATTGAAATGAGGTAAAACAATGGCTCGTAAGAAAATCGAAACTATTATAAAAGAAAAAATCGCCCCCTATGCGCTAACGGACAAAGGGATGGCTGACATCTCTCAATTAGTACGTCAATACTCTTACGAGTTATTGTTAGAGTGCATTGATATTGGCGTTTCTACATATTTTCGTTATGATGAGAACGGAAAATTAACCCAAGATTCTGCAAGTAACTTCTTAAACAAGCTTGGTGGTATAGCATTCAACAAGTCAAGATCTCCCATTGATCAAGAAATATATCATCTTAAAAACAAGGGGAATCGTCAATTTGCATATTGGAATTCTCAACGCGCAGATGATCTATTACACGAGTATGTACAAGCATTGTATTTGTACGGTTGGAGTGAATCTATGGTTTTGAGTGATTTGCGTGGTGAATCAGTTCGGATGATGAATAATTCTTCAAACTGGACACAATGGAGCCACACGTTAGAGGGCTGGATTCATGACGTGAAACACTGGGGTGATGAAGATACTGTGACGGTTGAGCAACTCGGAACAGTACTACCAGATGCTTTATTCAGTTCATTGCCCGCGAATGTTCAGTCTCTCTGCAAGCAGATTAATGCAAGTTACGAGAAAAATCTATTTGATTGTACCGCTGTCATTATGAGAAGATTGCTTGAAAGTTTATTAGTGCTCTCATATCAAAGAGCAGGTATTGAAGCTGATATAATGAACGGCAACTATCATGTAA
>CAKSPP010000010.1 GCA_934481505.1 uncultured Eubacteriales bacterium | reverse complement strand
TATTGCGGGCTTTACCGACGGGCAGGCGACGGTGCTTGAACCCGAAACGATATACCGCGTTTATTCTTCGGGCGGAAAAGTCTATGCCGAAACCGAAAACGGGGAATATCTTCTCCGCCTGCGGCTTTATGAGGCGGAACAGAGCCTTTCGAACTGCTCTTTTGCGAGAATTTCGAACGGCGAAATCATAAATATAAAGAAAGTCAAAGGTTTTGACCTGAGTTTTGTCGGGACTATCCGAGTTTCCTTAACAAACGGGACGGTTACTTATGTTTCGCGGCGATATGTTTCAAAAATCAAGAAACTTTTGGGGTTATGAGGTGGTAAATATGAAAAAAGAAGTTATAAAACGCGGGCTGTTCGGGTTCCCCGTCGGAATCGCGATAGGTTTCGTTATTACTCTGATTATCTCGGCTTTTATCGGCGACGGCGTTTTTTATCCCGTTACTCCCGAATTTGCCGAAACCGTCGGGACGGAGCTCGGAGCGGTCGTTTTGCAGACCGTTTTTTGCGGAATTATGGGCAGCGGTTTTGCCATGGCGTCCGTTATCTGGGAAATCGATTCGTGGAGCCTTGCAAAGCAGAGCGGAATATATTTTCTCATCGCGTCGCTTGTAATGCTGCCGATTGCCTACATTTCCGAATGGATGGAACATTCCGTTGTCGGCGTGCTTTCTTATATCGGAATTTTTGTCGCGATTTTCGTTTCCGTCTGGCTTATACAGTATTTCTGCTGGAAACGGAAAATAAAGAAAATGAATTCGTCCCTGAAATAAAAAAAGAGCTGCAAAAATAATTTGCAGCTCTTTACTTTTGAAATTATCAGTCGGAAAGGATCGCTCTGTCGTTTGCAAAAACGGTTCCGCTTGCCTTATTGAATAAGGTCAAGAGGTCTTCGACCGTGAGGTTTTTCTTTTCTTCGCCCGAAACGTCGATTATGATCTGTCCTTCGTGAAGCATGATAAGGCGGTTGCCGTAAGCAATGGCGTCTTTCATGTTATGGGTTATCATAAGGGTCGTGAGGTGATTGTTTTCGACTATTCTCTGCGTTATGTCGAGAACCTTTGCCGCGGTCTTCGGGTCGAGGGCTGCGGTGTGTTCGTCGAGAAGCAGAAGTTTCGGACAGTTAAGGGACGCCATAAGAAGGGTCAGAGCCTGTCTTTGTCCGCCGGAAAGAAGACCTACCTTTGCGGTCATGCGGTTTTCAAGTCCGAGATCGAGTTCGGAAAGAAGCTTTTTATATTCTTCCCGTTCTTTTTTCGTGATTCCGGTGCGGAGAGTGCGGTGTTTTCCTCTGCGGGAGGCGAGAGCGAGGTTTTCTTCGATCTGCATATCCGCCGCAGTACCCATCGAGGGGTCCTGGAAAACTCTTCCGAGATACTTTGCTCTCTTATATTCGGGCAGGGAAGTGACGTCCGTGCCGTCGATTAAAACCTGACCTTTTTCGGGACGAAAAACGCCCGAAATGATATTCTGCATGGTGCTTTTTCCGGCTCCGTTGCCGCCGATAACCGTTACGAAATCGCCGTCGTTTAAGGTGAGACTGAGGTCATTGAGGGCGATTTTTTCGTTTATCGTTCCGGGGTAGAATATTTTCGTGATATTTTTCAGTTCAAGCATTCTTCTTTCCCTCCTTTTTTATTCCGCGACGGGAAGCAATTTTTCTTTTGACATAAGGAGTTCCGAGGAAGATTGCAACGACGACTGCCGAAAGCATTTTAAGAAGGTCGGTGTCGAGACCGAGGAAGATGATTACCTGATATACGATGTAGTAAATTACCGCACCGATTGCAACGCCGGTAAGGCGGATCGCGAAATTCTGCGGCAGTTTCGAAATGATCGCTTCGCCGATAACGACTGCGGCAAGACCGATAACAACGGCACCTTTACCCATGTTGATGTCGGCGTAACCCTGATACTGGCAGAGAAGAGCTCCCGAAAGAGCGACAAGTCCGTTCGAAAGGGCAAGACCGATAAGTTTCGTTATATCGGTGTTAATACCCTGTGCACGGCTCATTGCGGGGTTAATACCGGTCGCTCTGATACTTGCTCCGAGCTCCGTTCCGAAGAAGAGATAGAGAAGAGCTATCAGAATAACCGTGAATATCGCAAGGACTATAAGTGCGTTCGGAATATTCATCTGCGAGAGAAGCACCGCATAGTTTCTTGCGGGGAGCGGCTGGTTTGCTTTTCCCATGATTTTGAGGTTTACCGACCACAGAACAAGCTGGGTGAGAATTCCCGAAAGAATTGCGGGAATTCCGAGAAGGATATGCAGAAGCCCCGTTATCATGCCGGCAAGAAGCCCTGCGGCCGTTGCGGCGATAAGAGCGAGCCATACGGGAACGCCGTTTACCATAAGCATTGCACAGACGATAGCACCCGTGCAGATAGAGCCGTCAACCGTAAGATCGGCGATATCCAGTATTTTGAATGTGATGTATACGCCGATTGCCATTATGCCCCAGATAAGCCCCTGGGCGACGGCTCCCGGCAAAGCGGAGAGAAGTCCCATATTATTTTCCTTTCTTTGCCCTAAAAATTACTGAATAGCGGTGTATCCGTCGGGAATGGTGACTCCGAGTTCTTTGCAGAAGGTTTCGTTATACATTTTGGTTGCGTTTGCGTATTCGATAGGCATTTCGGAGATATTTGCTTCGCCTTTGAGGATTTTTGCAGCCATTTCACCGGTTTTTACGCCGAGGTCATAGTAAGAAATGGAGAGTGTTGCGACTCCGCAGCCGGCAGCGATACCCTGTTCGCCTGCGACAACGGGAACTTTCTTTTCTCTTACGATATTGCCGATTGTTTCGGTGCAGGAAGCGGCGGTGTTATCGGTCGGGATGTAGATAACGTCGCTCTGGGAAGCTGCGGTGGTGGTAACTGCGGAAATGTCGTTCGAGTCGCTGAAAGAGTAACGGGTGCATTTAAGACCTTTGCCGGTGAGGTATTCTTCGATAACTTTTATCTGATATTCGGAGTTTGCTTCTGCGGAGCAGTAGATAAGACCGATGTTTTTAGCTTCGGGGAAGAGTTCGAGGATCATATCGCCCTGTTCGGTAAGGGGAGCGAGGTCGGAAGTTCCGGAAATGTTTCCGCCGACGGTTCCGCTGAAATTATTGATTCCGAGAGCAACGCCGTATTCGGTGACGGAGGTTCCGAGAATGGGGATAGTTGTGGTTGCGTTTGCGGCAGCCTGAAGAGCCGGAGTGGCGTTAGCCATGATGAGGTCAACGTTTTTCGAAACGAAGTCGGTTACTATCGTCGTGCAGGCGTTGGTGTCGTTCTGTGCGTTCTGTTCGATGAACTTTACGTTTTCTTCGCCGAGAGCTTTTGTGAGAGCGTCCTTAAAGCCCTGGGTAGCGGCGTCAAGAGCGTCGTGGCGGACAAGCTGGCAGATACCTACGGTATATACCGTTTTCTTCTGTTCTCCGCAAGCGGAGAGAGCGAATGTGCAGGCAACGAGGGTCGCCGCAACAAGAATGAGTGCGAGGATCTTTTTTGCTGTGGTTTTCATGATTTTTCTTTCCTTTCTTTTTTCGACGTAAAGCCTTGCTAAATAAAAAACACACGGTTGTGATACCGTGTGTAATAGCCTTTATAAATCGGAAACTCCGAAAAACCTATTATTTACATGCATCACAAATGATATTACTTTTCTTAAAATAAAAGTAATAATACACGTATGCAAAATAAAAGTTACGGTTCATTTTCGGCTTTCCTTCCTTATGATATGCACAATTATATACCTTTTTTTTCGAATTGTCAATACATAAATAAAAATTTTTTTGTATTTTTATTTTTCCCCGAGGTAGCGGCAGACGGATTTTGTATAATTTTCATAGTCTTTTCCGAACGCTTCACGCAAAAACGGTTCTTCGACAATGACCGTCTGCAAATGCAGCATTACCGCCGAAAAAAGGGAAAAAACCAAAAGGAAAGGATTGAAAAACATCAGAAGAATCCCGAGATAAAGAAGGTCGAAACCGAGAAACGCGGGGTTGCGGCTGACAGAAAAAATCCCCGTTGTGACAATTGTCGTCTTCTTTTCTTCGGGAACTCCGACACGCCAGCTGTCCCGCATTGTCACAACCGCCGCAATAAAGACGGCAACGCCCGACGCGGCGATGAAAAGCCCGATTATCCGCAAAAACAGAGGAAAAACGGTCGTTCCGATAATAATGCTTGCAACTTCGGCTATAACGACGAGAAAAGTCGAAACGGACATCAGATATTCTATCGTTCGGGTTTTTTCCGTTTTGCCTTTGCCTATCTGCGAGGTTTTTATCCCTTTTTTTCGCTGCCCGAACATCTTTATAAAGTAGCAGGCATAAAAAACGGCGAGCAGAACAAGTGCGGAAATTTTGAAAATCATAAAGTCTCCTTAAAGTGTTGCAGGGTTTGGGCTGCTTAAAGCGTTACGGTGAATTCTATTTTGTTCTCGTCGGGGGAGGAAGCCGAAATTTTTCCGCCGTGTCCCTCCGCAATGCTCTTCGCGAGCGAAAGACCTATCCCGAAGCCTCCCGTTTCCGAATTGCGGCTTTCGTCAGCCCTGTAAAATCTGTCGAAAAGTTTTGATAAGTCGCCCTTTATCGGTTCGGTGCAGGCGTTTTCCGTTTTTATCACAATCTTTTTCTTTGATTTTTCAAGAGAAACAAGAATAGGCGACGACGGGTCGGCATATTTTATCGCGTTGTCGGTGAGCACCGAAACAAGCTGTCGGACGGCGTATTCGTCGCCGTTATAGGTTATATCGGGTTCGACCGAAATTTCAAGCTTTTTGCCGTTTGACTCGGCAAAATCGGAAAACGATTCGGCGGTTTCCTTTACCGCGTCGCTTATGTTGAATTCGGAAAATTTAAGGGGTGATTTTTCTTCGTCGAGCCGTGAAAGGGAAACAAGGGAATTTACGAGTTCCGTAAGCTTCTCGGTCTGATTTTTGGCTTTGTCTATCCATTTTTGTTTTCCCGTTTCCATTTCGAGAACACGCAGGCTCGTCGCAATGACCGTTATCGGCGTTTTTAATTCGTGGCTTGCGTCGGTGATAAAGCGTTTCTGCTTTTCGTAGCTTTCCGCAACAGGCATGACGGCTTTTTTTGAGAAAAAGACAATGAGCAAAAATATGAGGAGAGTACAGCCTACAACCGCGACCGCCGACCAGACGAGCAGCGTTTTCGCGGTTCGCAGTTCACGGTAACAGTTTAGGAAAATTATTGTTTTTTCGCCGTTTTTAATGTCGGAAACGAAAAATTTATAGTCGCCGTAAAAGCCGTAGCCCTGTCCTTTTTTTAAGGCTGCCGCAAGAAATTCGGAAGTGTCTTCTTCCGTTACCGAGGTTATCTTGTCGAAATTTGACGAAACGAGGTTCCCGTTTTCGTCGCACCGCAGAACGAAAAATCTTGTCGAATAGGGCGTTTCGGCGTTGAAAGGTCCGTTTTTCGTGCCGTCCGGCAGGTCTTTTTTCTCGGGCGGCGGAGTCGTATCGTCATTTTTCGGCATTTCTCCGTCGTCTTTCGGCGGTTCTTCTTTGTCGACGGGAATGGTTCCGTCGTTTTCGTAGATAAGGTTTATCGTTTTGTCGAGGTCGGAATTTGCGGAATAAAAGGACGCAGCATTGACCGCGACGGCAAGCAAAAGCATTACCGCCGCGACCGACAAAGTTGCGATTTTAATAAAACGCGAACGCAGTTTTTTTATCATTTTTCAGCCTCCATGTAATATCCGAGGCCTCTGTTCGCCTGAATTGAGACTTTTGAGCCTATCTGTTTTAATTTTTTGCGTAAATTCGAAATATGTACCCAGACGACATTTATTTCGGCGTCGCTTTCCCAGCCCCATATTTTTTCCATTATCCTGTCGGCGGAAAAAACAAAACCGGGGGAGCGGATAAACATTTCGGCAAGCTGAAATTCTCTTCCCGAAAGGCGGACGGTCTTATTTTTGCAGGAAAGCAGTCCCGAACCCGAATCAAGGGATATATCCGCAAAGGAAAGAACGGTCGGGCGGTAGTCCTCGCTGCGGCGGAGCATTGCCCGAACTCGGCTTATGAGTTCGTCGGGTTCAAACGGTTTCGGCAGATAGTCGTCCGCCCCTGCGTCAAAACCCGCTATTCTGTCATAGGTCTGTCCCTTAGCCGTCAGCATCATGACAGGCGTTTTTACTCCTTCGCGGCGGAGCTTTTCGAGAACTTCGATCCCGTTCATCTTCGGCATCATAACGTCGAGAATTATCGCGTCGTAGCCTCCCGAAATTGCATAGTCATAGGCGTCCTGCCCGTCATAAACGGCGTCCGCCGAAAAATTATTTTTTTCAAAAAAGACTGTCAGAGCCTCCGCGAGGTCTTTTTCGTCTTCTGCGATAAGTAAACGCATTTTTATCACCTGCCGGTTACAGTATAATTAAAATTTGCGGTAAAGTCAATCTATAAAGCTTCTTTTTCGCCGATTCTTCCGCATATAATATTGAGGTTTCCGTTCCGACAACGCAGGTCGTCGATGAATTTTTTCGGGACGGTGCCTTTTAAGGTTATCAGATATTCAAGCTCATAAAGCGTTCCCATATTCGAGGTTTTTATCTTTACAAGTTCGTGCGAAAGGGTATATTTTTCGAAAAGGTCGTCGAAAAGCCCTTCGTAATCGAGATTTTCGGGAATGGTTATCTTTAACATTTTTTCTGTTTTCTTATTTCCGAAGCCCGTCGCTGTAAGGATTATCATAACCGCCGAAACAAGCAAAAACATTATCGCCGCAAGGAAAACATAGCCCATGCCTGTTGCAAGCCCCACAGCCATTGCAAGGAAAATCGAGCCGATCTCCTTTGCCGAACCGGGAGCCGAACGGAAGCGGACAAGGCTGAAAGCCCCTGCGACCGCAACGCCCGCTCCGATGTTGCCGTTTACGAGCATTATGATTATCTGAACGACCGCCGGCAAGATTGCAAGAGCTATCGCAAAACTCTGCGACGACCGCGTTTTATACATACTGACGACCGCAATAAGCACGCCCAGAATAAGAGACGCCAAAGTACAGATTATAAAAGTTTCAACGGTGAGTTCCGTTCCTATTATAGAATTAAGCACAGAAAATGCCCTCCTTTTTAGTTTCGTTTTCGCCTTTCATAATTTCTTCGCGGTAGACCGTTCCGTATTTCGAAAAGGACGTCGGAAAAATTCCGTTTTCGGAAAGGAATTCCGAGAGCCACAGGGGGCAGGCGGAAGCAAATTTTATTTCGCAGAGATAATCGCCGTCGAAAAAATATTTTCCGTAGTCTCCGTAACGCAGGTCGAGCCTGTCGGTGCGGTAACGCATGTTGCAGTCGAAAGTTATCCGCAGGTTCGGGTCGAAAATTCCGGCGTAAGCCTCTCTGTCGTATCCTATATATACTTTCGGCTCGGTTTTGTAAAACTGCTGAAACGCCGAAATTTCTTTTCCTATCTGACCGAAATGTTCGCCCGAGAGACTGCCCGCAAGCAAAACCGCCGCTTCCGCAGGCATTGCTGAAATTCTTCTTTTATAAACTATCCCGTCGTATTTTTTCTTTATTTCAACGAAGATTTTTTCGCCGAGCTTCGGAACTCCGTAGCTTCTCACCCGAAGTTTTTCCTTATATATGGGTTTTTCAAGGGGCGCTCTTATGAGTTTCATGTCGGGGGTGTCGTAATATATGTTGCAGAGCGAATATTTTCCGTAGTCGTCTTCACGCATATATTTTTTCATTTCTTCACACAGCATTTCTTTCTGCTTTTCGGTGATTTTATATTTCTTTTCATATCTTTTGAAAGAAGTCTGAATCATTTTTCTCTCGCCTCCTGCAAACATAATAACCCGTGAACCTAAACCGAACCTAAAGATTTCCCTTTAAGTTCGTTTAAGGTTCGGGCGTTATACTCATGTCAGAAGCCGGGGACGACCGGCACGAAAGGATGATATTTATGAAAAGAACCAAAAAATTACGCCTGTCGGCACTTATTGTTGCGGCGTTATTCTTATTTACATTGTTCCCCGTATCTTTTTCGGCGGCGGAATATTCAACGGACGGAGCGACAACCGCCGTATTTTCCGAAAGCGGAGTTTCAGTTTCGGGGGACGGGTGCTTATCTGACGGCTCGAACATAACGATAACGAAGTCGGGTACCTATATATTATCGGGTAACGGCACGGGAAGCGTGACCGTCGATAAAGGAACGACGGGAGTGACGATAGTCCTGTCGGGGCTTACCCTTAAATCGGAAGACAGTGCCGCAATAATCTGCAAAAAAGGCACGGAAGTCACGATAATTGCGGCGGAGGGAACCGAAAACTTCCTTTCCGACACCGAAAAAAACAACGACGAGAACTATCCCGATAACGAAAACGCCGAAAACGCGGTTATCAAATGCAAGGACGGTTCAAAGGTCGTTTTGTGCGGCAGCGGAACGCTCACCGTTACCGCAAGCGGTAAAAACGGCATTAAATCGGGACTTTCGGGCGAAGACGGAGACGCTTCCCTTACGATTAAAGACCTTACCTTAAATGTTACTTCAACCGTAAACGACGCGATAAACGCCGAGCAGGAACTCAATATTTTAAGCGGAAACATCACCGTTTCAGCCGAGGATAAGGGGCTTCATTGCGATTATATAATGAATGTCGGTGCGGAAAACACCGACGGACCCACGATAAAAGTTTCCGAAAGCGAAGAGGGACTTGAAGCTGCGACCGTCAACATTTATTCGGGAAATATCACGATATATTCTTCCGACGATTGCATAAACGCCGCAAATAAAGAGCTTTCCGATTATTCCTTTGCGATAAATATTTCGGGCGGCAAAATTTGGGCTTATTCTTCGGGCGGCGACGGCTTTGATTCAAACGGAACAATCGATATTTCGGGCGGCAGCGTCACCGTCTGGACGGCAAACACCGCGGACGACCAGCCTCTTGACGCGGACGGCAAAATCACGATTTCGGGCGGCACCGTTCTTGCGGCAGGCGGCAGCAGCGGCATGGGAATGAACCTTTCGTCGTCGCAGGGATACGTTTCTTTCGGAAATTCGGGCGGTATGGGCGGTTTCGGCGGCGGTATGCAGCCGAACGGCGGAAATATGCAGACCCCGCCCGATATGAACGGAAGTTCGTCGGGCGGAAATATGACCTCTCCCGATATGAATAATAATTCTGGCGAAAACGCGACAAGTGCGGGAACTTCGGACGGCGGTTTTGCCGAAACCGCAAAAAGAGATAACGGCATGCAGGGCGGCGGTATGCAAAAACCCTCCGACGGAAATATGCCGACTGCTCCCGACGGCTCGACAGACGGCAATATGCCAACACCTCCGAACGGCACGGACGGCAATATGACTCCTCCCGACGGAACGGACGGCGGAAATACCTTCCCCGGCGGAGGACTAAACGCAAGTGTCGCAAAAGGCAGCACGCTGTCGATAACCGACGCTTCGGGCAACACTCTGTTTTCGGAAGAAACACCATGTAATGTAAGTTTTGTCTTCTTTACTTCTTCCGAAATTGCGGAAAACGGCGAATATTCGCTGCTTGCCGACGGCACCGAGACCCTTACGGCGACAGGTTCGACGGGTGAAACGTCTTCTTCCTTTACTCCGGGCGGCAGCCGCGATTTTCCGCAGAATACGGGCAAAAACTTCAATATTCTGTATGTGATAATTCCCGTTGCGGCGTTCCTTGTCGGCGGCGGAATTTCAGCTCTTGTAATTCTCCTTTGCACAAAGAAGAAAAAGAAAAATAAGGCGGAAAAAGCCGAAAAAACCGCGGCAGAGACGGGCTTGGCGGAAGAAGAAAACGAAGTTTCCGTTTCTCCGAAAGAAACACCCGAAGAAATAAAGGGCGAAGAAAATACGGCGGAAACCGAGGAAGAACCTGCTTCCGAGAATAGAGAATAAAACAGAAACCCGACAGAAAATTTTCTGTCGGGTTGACTTTTGTTGATATTGAGTGGGATATTCGAAAATTCGGGTGTCGGTGAAATAAAAATACAAAATTGCGGGTGTTGGGGGATCGGGTGTCGGGGGGATGAAACTTATGATTGCCGACATTGGGGAGTGTTCGGGATTTCGGACATTGGGGACGATAAAAATGGGTGATTGCGGACTTTGGGGTATAACAAGGCGGAAAAACGAAAAGCGGCTGCGAATTTCGCAGCCGCTTATTGAATTGTTCAAATAGGGGAAAGGCAAAACCGAGTTTCGGTTCCTTATTCCTCATCCTCTTCTTTATCAGCGAGGGGGAGAACCGTTTTGAAGGTCGTTCCGTGACCCGGTTCGCTTTCGATAAGGATAGTTCCCTTGTGCAGTTTTGCGATCTGCCAGGCGATAGCAAGTCCGAGACCCGTTCCCGTTTCGCTGCCGCCGCGGGCTTTATCGACCTTATAGAATCTTTCGAAGATATAAGGCTGATCCTCTTTCGGAATTCCGCAGCCGGTATCCTTTACGCAGAGATACGCTTTTTTGTTCTTCGCGTATATCGAAACGGTTATCGTGCCTTTTTCGGGAGTGAATTTTATCGCGTTGTCGATAAAGATTATCATAAGCTGGCGGAGTCTTGCTTCATCTCCCCAAACCGGAGGAATGGAAACAGGCTCGTAGTTTATTTTAATCTTTTTGTTTGCCGCGATCATCTGCATGTTGTCGGTGATAGTCTTTGCGAGGGCGTCGAGGTCGACTTCTCTCGGTTCTATCTTGATTTTGCCCGACTTCATTCGTGAGGTGTCAAGCAGGTCTCTTACAAGGTTTGTCAGAGCCGCCGATTCGGTGTCTATCTTCTGATAGCACTGCTTTTTCGCCTCTTCGCTGTCGAGAACGTCGTCCATAAGAAGCTCGACCGCACCTCTGATTATCGTAAGCGGCGTTCTGAATTCGTGCGAAACGTTCGAGACGAATTCGCGTCTTGTCTGTTCGAGTCTTTCTCTTTCGGTAATGTCGCTTACGACCGCGATAACGCCGTCGACCTTTTCAAGGCTCTTTATCTGCGTTATCGAGAAAGAAAGAATCTTGTTTTTGACTTCTATCGTGACATTCTGTGCTTTGCCGTCTTCCATGACTTCAAGCATCGCATTTCTTACGTCGTCTCTTTGGAAATAATCTTCGTCGCAGATATTCAAGAGAGCGGCGTTGTATTTTACGAGATTCAGGTTCGTGTCGTAGACCGCGAGCCCGTCCGAAATGTTTTCGATTATATTCGAAAGTTTCGCAGTCTCGTTTGAGATATCCGAAACGGAGTCTTTCGTGGTTCTCGCAAGGCTGTTTATGCTGTCGCCTATCATATTGAGTTCGGGCTGGTTTAAGTGTCCGACCCTTACATCATAGTTTCCGTGCGACATCTCCGCTGCCGTTGCCGAAATTTCTTTAAGCGGTTTTACAAACTGCGAAGCGAAGATAAGTCCGACGCCGAACGACAGAAGAAGAGCAACGACAACCATCGCGAAAATATAGAGCCAAGAGGTGTGAACGAATGTCCTGTAACTGCTTTCGGTCGAATGTAAAATTACCGCACCGGCAATTTTTTCGCCCGAACTTGTCGAAGAAAGTATCGGAACGCCCACCGAAAGGCTGTCGGTTCTCAGAAAATCCGAAAAATCGCTGCCGATATGCGAATATCCCTGAAGAACGTCGCTCACAAAGGCGTTTGCGTTTCCGGAAAGGTCGGAAAGTCTTGACGGATTTGTTTTCGAGCCTGTAATAAAAAACGTCCCGGTCGAATGGCAGACCCAGATATCGTAGCCGGTTGACTGTGCTATATACCCTATTGTCGGCAGTTTCCTGTCGAGGGTCGCAAGCATGTTCTCATTTTTAATAAGCTGTGCAACTTGCGTCGCACAGCTTTCCATTTCTTTTTTTTCCTGATCCCGCAGATGATTTGAATAAAGAGCGGTAAAGGAAAGTCCGGATATAAGGGCTATAAGAACGGCAAGACAGGTAAAGAGCAAAGTCAGTTTGGCTGTAATGCTCTTAAACATATCTTATTTTACCTCAAATTTATAGCCGACGCCCCAAACGGTCTTGATATCGAAACCGACGGTGCTGTCAAGGTTGAGTTTTGTACGGATTCTCTTGATGTGAGTATCGACTGTACGGGTATCTCCGAAATATTCGTAGCCCCAGATGTTTTCGAGAAGATGATCTCTCGTGAAAACTCTGCCGGGGTTGGTGACAAAGAGCCAAAGGATTTCGATTTCCTTTTTGGTAAGTACGATAGGTTTGCCGTTGACGGAAGCTTCGTAGCTGTTCATGTCGATGCAGAGACCTGCGATTTCGATTCTCTTGCTCTTTTCGTCAACTACGTCGTCGGTAACTCTGCGGAGAACCGCCTTGACTCTGGTCATAACTTCTCTCGGGCTGAACGGTTTGATTACATAGTCGTCCGCACCGTAGTCGAGACCCATTATCTTATCCGCTTCTTCCTGTTTTGCGGTAACCATTATAATAGGAACGTTGGAGGTCTGTCTTATCTGCTTACAGACGTCGTATCCGTTCATCTTCGGCATCATTACGTCGAGCAGAATGATACACGGATTGTATTCCTTCCACATTTTAAGAGCCTGTTCGCCGTCGTAGGCACAAACATATTTGTAGCCTTCTTTCTGGGCATAGATCTTCAAAATATCAACTATGTCCTTATTGTCGTCGGCGATTAAAATTGTTTTTTCCATGTCGCGTGACCTCCTGAATTCTTTTATTTCTTCCAATATGTGGGTTTTTTACATTTATATAAAAATTATAAAACGATAATAGGACAAAAATATGTCATTTATGTTTCTTTTTTGTTAAATCGTAAGTTTTTGAAAAGTTTTTTCTTCGAATGAATATCGGAATTAAGTCTTTTCTTCCCGCAATGGTCAACGCTTCTCTGACGAGAGGTTCGTTTTTCGGGTTCGTATATTGCAGCAAAGCTCTCTGCATCGCTTTTTCTTTTGCCGATTTCGGAACATAGACGGGTTCCATTGTCATCGGGTCGAGTTCGGTATAAAACATCGCGGTCGAAAGCGTTCCGGGGGTCGGGTAGAAATCCTGAACCTGTTCGGGGTGGTAGTTTATCTTCCGCAGATAAAGGGCGAGGGCTATCGCGTCTTCGAGCGTCGAACCCGGGTGGGAGGACATCAGATAAGGCACGAGATACTGCTTCATATCGAGCTGCTTGTTTATTTTATAGAACTTGTCGTAAAACTTTTCGTACACGCGGAAAGGCGGCTTGCCCATATATTTGAGAACGCGGTCGGAGCAATGTTCGGGGGCGACTTTTAACTGTCCGCTTATGTGGTATTTTACGAGTTCGTTGAAGAATTCGTCGTTTTTGTCGAGGATAAGATAGTCGAATCGGATGCCCGAACGGACGAACACCTTTTTGACTTTCGGCAGGCTTCGGAGTGTCCGCAAAAGGTCTGTATATTCGCTGTGGTCGACTTTTAGGGCGGGGCATGGCGTCGGAGCGAGGCACTTGCGGTTCTTGCACATCGACTTTTTGCCGCAGGACGACTGTCTGAAATTCGCGGTAGGACCGCCGACATCGTGGATATATCCCTTAAAATCGGGGCTTTCGGTTATCTTTTTCGCTTCTTTTACGACAGATTCCTTGCTTCGGGAAGTGACATATCTTCCCTGATGAAAGGTTATCGCACAGAAGTTGCAGCCGCCGAAACAGCCGCGGTTATGGGCAATCGACTGCCCGACCTCCAAAATTGCCGGAACGCCGCCGTCCTTTTCATACATCGGGTGATAACGGCGGGTAAAAGGCAGGTCGTAAACCTCGTCGAGCTCTCTTCTGTCGAGAGGTTCGGCGGGCGGGTTCTGCTTTAAGTATTTTAATGAATGTTTCTGATAAAGCGGTTTTGAGGTGTAAGGATCCTGGGCGTTAAACTGAATTCTCGTCGCGTCCGCATAGGCACGCTTGTCCTTTTTCACCTTTTCAAAAGACGGACATTCTTCGCCGTCTTCGGGCTTTTCCGAAACGATAACGCAGGTTCCCGCAATATCGGTCATTGTCGAAACGTCTTCGCCCGACGCGAGACGGGTGACAATTTCGGTCGTCTGATGTTCGCCCATTCCGTAGGAAAGAATATCCGCACCGCTGTCGAAAAGAATCGAGCGGCGGACTTCGTTCTGCCAATAGTCGTAGTGGGCAAAACGCCGCAGAGACGCTTCAAGACCGCCTATGACTATTGGAATTTTTCCGTAAGCTTCCCTTATTCTGTTGCAGTAGACAATAACCGCTCTGTCGGGGCGTTTTCCGTTTTTGCCGCCCGGAGAATAGCTGTCTTCGGAACGGCGGTTTTTCGCGACGGTATAGTTGTTGACCATTGAGTCGATATTTCCCGAAGAAACCATAAAGCCGTAACGCGGGCGTCCGAG
Organism: uncultured Eubacteriales bacterium; assembly: GCA_934481505.1. GTDB lineage: Bacteria > Bacillota > Clostridia > Oscillospirales > UBA644 > Geddesella. The sequence continues at coordinate 1,551 of CAKSPP010000010.1, read as the reverse complement.
CCTGCAAAAATCTTCGGTCGTGTGCCAGTCAGGCTGGGGAATAATCCCTATCGTATAGCCGAGACTTTCGATAAGTCGGCAGATTATCGCCGCACCGAAAGACGGATGGTCGACATAGGCGTCGCCCGTGACATAGACGAAATCGAGTTCGTCTATCCCTCTTGCTTCCATATCTTCTCTTGAAACGGGAAGAAAGGAAAAGTCCCGGACGCAGTCGTTTTCTGCGTCCGGGTTTATATTTGTGTCAGCGTTGTTTTTCATATTATTCTCCGCGGTTTATCATTTCGAGATACTGGTCTTTTGTCATAAGAACTTCTCTCGGCTTGCTTCCCTGATAGGGGCCTATAACTCCTCTTTCATAAAGCTCGTCCATAATTCTTGCCGCACGGGCGTAACCGAGGCTTAAACGCCTCTGCAAAACGGAAGTCGAGGCTCTGCCCTCGTTTACGACAACTTCGATTGCACGGCGGATAACCGCTTCGTCGCCCGATTCTTCGAGAGCTTCGTCCTGCATTGCACTGCGTTTTAGCTTGTTGGTGTCAAGATTTGCGGCGTTTTCGTCTATCTGTTTTACGACCGATTCGTCGTAGGTCGTTCCCTCGGAATGTTCCTTTATAAACGCGATGACTTTTTCGACTTCCTTATCCGAAACGAAACAGCCCTGAACGCGGAGAGCTTTCTGGCTGCCTATCGGCATATAGAGCATGTCGCCCTTTCCGACGAGCTTTTCCGCACCGCTTTCGTCGAGAATAATTCGGCTGTTTATCGCCGAAGAAACGGAAAACGCAATTCGCGACGGAACGTTTGCCTTTATCGTGCCGGTGATAACGTCCGCCGACGGTCTCTGCGTTGCGATAACAAGGTGCATTCCAGCGGCTCGTGCCATCTGGGCAAGGCGGCAGACCGCGTCTTCGACTTCGTGCGGTGCCGTCATCATAAGGTCCGCCATTTCGTCGATAACAATTACTATCTGCGGCAGTTTTTTATCCTGTTCCTCTTCCGAAAGGCTTTCGTTATAACCTTTGAAGTCTCTTACACCTTTTTCGGTGAAGAGGTTGTAGCGTTTGAGCATTTCGCCTACCGCCCAGCCGAGAGCACCCGCGGCTTTTTTCGCTTCGGTGACGACCGGGATAAGCAGGTGGGGAAGCCCGTTATATACATTGAGTTCGACGACTTTCGGGTCGACGAGAATGAGTTTTACTTCGTCGGGGCGTGCGTGGAAAAGAATTGACATCAGCATTGAGTTTACGCAGACCGATTTACCCGAACCGGTAGCACCCGCAATCATAAGGTGGGGCATTTTCGCAAGGTCGATAACGATATTTTCGCCCGAAATGTTCTTGCCGAGAGCGACCGAAAGCTTGCTTTTGCTGTCTCTGAATTCGTCGCTGTCGATAATTTCGCGGAGCTGAACCGTCGAGGTGTCTTTATTCGGAACTTCGATTCCTATCGCACTTTTTCCGGGGATAGGTGCTTCGATTCTTACTGCGGTTGCCGCAAGCTGTAAAGCGATATCGTCGGCAAGGTTTGTTATCTTGCTTACCCTTACTC
>CAKSPP010000009.1 GCA_934481505.1 uncultured Eubacteriales bacterium | reverse complement strand
GGACTTTTAGGCGGCTTTCCCTCTCTTTTCGGTTCTTTCCGCGAAGACGATATAGTTCTCGCGTTTGTTTTTCTTGCAATCTTGAACGAAAGAAACGAAGAAGATGCGGTTATCCTTGTTATCCTTGCCTTGCTTTTTTTTACATAAAAAATGCCCCGAACAAAATCGGGGCATAAATTCATATTTTGAGGTCTGTTTTTTTCTTGAAGTGGCAGTTCGCAACAACAAGAACGAGAGATACTGCGGCGGTTATCGTCCAATAGATACACACAGCCGACCAACCGCTTTTTTCGATAAGGCTGCCGGTGAGCATGCTTGATGCGGCGGCTCCAAAATAGATAAACGCGTCCATCATTCCGGCAATCGTTCCGACAATGTTATATTTTGTAAAATGCAGCGGCAGAAACGATGTGAAAAGGGGCGTAATACCGAACATTGTTCCGAGAAGAATTACGGTAAATATTATCAGAAGAACGTCTCCCAAAGGCTGGGTGAGCGTTGCGATTATCGAAAAGACAAGGGCTGCACAGGAAAGGATAAGAATATCTCTGAAAATATTGTTCTTTGTCTTTTTTATTAAAGCTCTTGAAACGAGCGTCCCGAAAAAGTTTATTACGGGTACAATAAGCAATATCCCGATAGAAACCCAAGGCGAAATCTTTTTGAGAGAAGAAAGCAGGGTCGGGAACCAATAGTTTATGCTTTCTCTTATCATTCCGTGGGTTACAGCACAGGCAAGAGACAAAATTATTACGAGAACAACGGTCTTGTCCGACATTACTCTCGGGTGTTCGTCGGTTATTTCGGCGTGCTTTTTGAGCATTTCCTGTTCTTCGGGCGTTCTCTTTACTTCCTTGAAGAACACAAGGAAAAGTCCGCAGAAAATAAAACAGATAACCGCAGGAACTATAAATATCGTTCTCCAACTGAAATACATCGAATATATCGAAGAAAGTCCCCACGCGAGCATATAACCTATGACGATTGCAAAGGGCAGATAGGCTGTCGCACGGACAAGCTTTTTACCTCTGAAATTTATCGAGAGCGTATGTACGAGAGGCGACCATATCATCGACTGGAAAACGCCGTTGATTGCCCATGTTACGATAAGGGCGGTGTGGTTTGATAAAAGTCCGAATGTCAGGTTGCATACCGCCGAGCCGCAAAGCCCGGTGAACATCAGCCTTTTTCCCGAAAGTCTGTCTCCGAGTCTTCCGAAAACAAGCTGTCCGAGTGCGTAGCACCATAAAAAAGACCCGGAAAGAATCCCCTGTGTGCTTGTCGGCATTCCGATTTCTTCGGCGAGCAAGGGAAGAGCGACCGAGACGTTTACCCTTATAAGATAAGTGCAGACATACGCAAAAAAACAAAATATGATAGTTACCCTTTGATGTGCCGAAAATCTTGAATCGGCGGCTATCGTATGGTGTGTTGCCATTTTAATTTATATCCCCGTTTCCCATAAAAAAGAATGACCCGCCGGATCGTGATTAACATCGCAATAAATTTCAAAACCGGGTTAAACCAGGTTGGGTAAAATCTCTCGGTTATTTTGTGCTTCCAACATCCTCTTGCGAGGGAGGCCTGCATACCCGTAACCGAAGCCGAAATCCCATTTGTGAAAGTGTAGGTTTTTTATATTGCGAACACACGGATCCCGCAGGTTCTTTTTTAATTATTCTTCGTCTTCCGCTTCAAGCTCGAAAGCTCCGAGACCGTCTTCTTCCATTTTTTTCTGGAGAAGGTCTACAAAGGTGTTGAAGAAATCTTCGCCGTTTTCGTCGGTATCGGCTCTCAAAAGAATGAATTCTTCGCTTGCGTCGGGGTCTTCGACAAGGGCGATATACATTTTATCGTTGTGTTCAACGCCGTCGATAATGAAGAAGTTCGTTTCTTTGCCGTCTTCGTCGTAAAGAGTTATCCAGCCGTCTTCTTCGCCTTCACAGCCGCAGCCGCAACCGCAACCGCAGTCGTGATCGTGACAGTCATGCTCGCTGCAATCGTGTTCGTCGTGCTCGCCGCAGCAGCAACAGTTTTTATTTGTATCTTCCATGGGTTTTACCTTCTTTCATCGTTATAGAAACAGTATACTCCATTCGCAAAGCCGTGTCAAGGACGGAATATGCGAATTTTTTGTTATTTTTCCTCGGTTTTATCGAGTTTCTCTTCCGCAAGGCGTTTTGCGTCTTCAAGCGTTCCTCTCTTCGGCTTTCTTTTCATTATGAAAATCCAGACGCCTATCGAGCAGACGAGAAGCACAGCATAAAGAATTATCATGGGTTTCAAAGCGGAAAAGTCAATTCCCATATTTGCGAATTTAACGCCGTTTATTACTGCATTGAAAGGGGTTACGGTGTATCTTACCGATTCGAGAGCTTCGAATATCTTTTCGGTGAGTTTTATGTCGGACGGGTCGCCTTTTACTGCGGCAAAGCCTCCGTCTTCGTTTTGAAGAGCGATAAGTTTGTTTATCGCCGCAGTCATTTCAGCTGTCGTCTCGCCGTAATTCTTGTCGGTAAGTCCGCAAAGCCCCGCCGCAACATCTTCGGGGGTATCGCTTTCGGTAAGGGTGATAAAGTATTTTTCGAGTTTGTCGAGTGCCTGTGCGGCGTTCTCGGATGATTTATACTGCCATAAAACCGCCGCCGCCTTTACCGAAACGTCTCTGTCGCCGATACTTCCGTCTTCACTTTGAGACGAAATTATAAAGTTCACCGCGTCGACTTCTTCATAAGGTTTTTTCGCGTTCTTTATCGTTTTTTTGCCGGTTGCCAAAAGGGCTGCGACGGAATATACGCTCGCTTTGATGTCGCCGAAAGAACCGTCGTCTTTTTGCAGCAAAATAAGCCTGTCGCCGTAATCTTCCTTTGAGCTCTCGGAAAGAGAAACGCTTTCTCCGAACGCTTTCTGCAAAAGAATATATTCCGAAAGTTTCTGAGCGTCGCTTTCGTCGGCTTTGGCTATGTAAATTTTCGTTTTTTCGCCGATAAGTCCCGCTTCGACAAAGGAAAGTGTTTCGTCAAAGGTCTCGGCGTCGGGAGCCGCGTCAATGAGGAATTTGTTTGCTGCGGAAATGCTCTTTTTCAATTCCGTTTCTTCCGCAAAAGTCGGAACGGACATTGCAAAAAGCATTATTACCGCAAGAAAAAAAGTCGTTATTTTTTTCATCTCTGTCTCCTTACATTTCGCCGATACTTGCCGCAATAACGGAAAGAACCGCTATCGGAACGGTCTCCGCACGCAATATTCTTTCTCCGAGAGAAACCGTTTCGGCTTTTTCGAGGGCAGTTTTGACTTCCTTTTCCGAAAATCCGCCCTCGGGACCTACGATAAACGAAAATCTTTCTTTTATTCCGTTATTTTTCAGATATTCCGAAAAAAGCGGTCTGCCGAGCTTTTTTGCGTTTTCATAGAAGAAAACGGGGCGGTCGTTTCCGAAAATGCCGTCAAAATCGGTAAAATCTCCGATTTCGGGGAGTGTGTCTCTGCCGCATTGCATTGCCGCCTGCCTTGCAATCTTTTCGAAACGCTCTTTTTTGCCGTCTTTTTTCTTTTTGTCAAGTTTCATCACGCAGTTTTCGGATTCGAAAAAAACTATTTTTGAAACGCCGAGTTCGGTCGATTTCTGAATGACAAATTCGTTTTTGTCACCCTTTAACAGGGCGGCGTAAAGAGTGATTTCGGCTTTCGGGGGAGAAAACGGAATTTTTTCTTCTATTAAGATATAAATTCCGTCTTTCGTTATTTTTTCGATTTTGCTTTTATAGTTGTTCTTTTGTCCGTCGCCGCAGAAAACTTCGTCTCCGGGCTGAGGACGGTGGGCAAACAGATGTCTTGCGTCCTCTCCCGAAAGGAAAACGGAGGATTTTTCTTCGGTTTCCGGTATGAATATCTTCATATCAGAACGCCCAATTTCCGTCTTTGAATATCTGAACCTTTTTGCCGTCTTCTGTCGTTGCGACAATCGAAAGGTCTTTTGTGCCTATCATGAAGTCTTCGTGCTGCATGGAGTCGTTTACGCCCATTGTGTGAAGCTCTTCTTTTGTGTAGTTTTCGTAATCTTTAACGCAGTTTGTAAAGCCTCTGCCCAAAGCAAGGTGACAAGCCGCGTTTTCGTCGAACAGAGTGTTGAAGAAAAGAATTTCGCTGTTTCTTATCGGCGAATCGTAGGGGACAAGTGCACATTCACCGAGATATGCGGAGCCTTCGTCAAGGGAAATGAGCTGCTTGAGAAGCTCTTCGTTCTTTTCCGCTTTAACTTCGACGGCTTTGCCTTTTTCAAATCTTATCGAGAAGTTTTCGATAAGCTCGCCGCTGTAAGAAAGGGGCTTTGAAGAATAAACGATACCCTCGGCTTCGCCTCTCATCGGGGTGGTGAAAACTTCTTCGGAGGGGATATTCGGGTTATAATAAACGCCTTTAAGCGAGGTTTCTCCTCCGCCTAAGAACATTCCGTTCGGCATCATTCCGACTTTGAAATCGGTTCCGTTCGAGGATTTATATTCAAGGGTCTTTATTTTGAGACTGTTCAGGAATTTACATCTTGCGTCAAGGTCTGCGTTGTGGTCGTCCCATTCCTTTATCGGGTCGTCGGTCGTGCAGCGTGAAGTCGTGAGAATTGCTTCCCAGAGTTTTTCGACCGCAACCGACGGTCTGTCGTTCGGGAAAATCTTCTTTGCCCATGCCTTTCCCGGAACCGCGGCGATACACCACTGATATTTGTTATCCATTGAATCGCGGAACGGTTTTATTACCTTGTAGCGTTCCTGCATTGCTTTTCCGTATTTTTCCTGATTCATTCCGTTGAGCCCATCGGGGTCTTCGGAAAGAAGATATATCATACACGGCAGCGTTTCGGCTCTGTGTTTGAGTTTTTCGACTTCCCAGTCTTCGAGAGAACCGAGAACCTTTGCTTTTCTGTATTTTGTGTGCAACTTCTGGATGGGCGTATAGGAAAAGTCGATTTCGACCTTTCTTGCTCCCGCCTTATAACATTCTTCGGCTACCATATATACGAAATCGGGCTGGTCGGTTTCCGCACGGATAACGACATCCTGCCCTTTCTGAACGTGAACTCCGGTGTTCGCTATGAGTTTTGCGAATTTTTTAAGTCTTGTCTTATTCATAAAAATCACCTCGTGTATTTTGAATTTTAACAGAATATGCGGTGTTTGTCAATGATTACGGCATTTTTGTCGGTATATGTTCATTATTTTCCGACGAACGGCGATTTATTCGGCGATTAAAAAGAAAAACCGTCTCCGAAGAGACGGTTTTCTTATCAGTTTTTCTTTCTCGGAACGTAGGTTGTGTGCAAAAGGTGATGAGCCTTGTGTCCGCCCGCTTCGCCGAGATAAGTTTCGTAAAGTTCTTTTACGACGGGGGATTCGTGCGATTTTCTCAATGCAGAGTCAGCGTCTTCTTTATAAAGAGCTGCCGCACGGAGTCCGCGGATATCGACGTTTGCTCTGGTGTATGCGTCGTGGATAGGCTGTCCGCCTCCGTTTACGCAGCCGCCGGGGCAAGCCATTATTTCGATGAAGTGATATTCCGCTTCGCCGTTCTTTATCTTGTTGAGAAGTTTTGCGGCATTTGCGGTTCCCGAAGCAACGGCAAGTTTAACGTCCATTCCGGCAACCTTATAGGTCGCTTCTTTTATACCTTCCATACCTCTGACTTCTTTGAAATCGAGAGCGGGAAGTTCTTTGTTTTCAAGCTTTTCGACGACAGTACGGAGAGCTGCTTCCATAACGCCGCCCGAAGCTCCGAAGATGTGTCCGGCACCGGTAGCTCCGCCGAAAATAGGATCGAATTCTTCGTCGGGAAGAGCGTTGAAGTTGAGACCTGCACGTTTTATCATTTTTGCAAGTTCTCTTGTCGTGAGAGCCGCGTCTATATCGCAGAGACCGTCAACGGAATAACCTTCACGGGTTCTTTCGAATTTCTTTGCGGTACAGGGCATTACGCTTACGACGAATATATCTTTCGGGTCAATGCCTTTCTTTTCCGCATAGTAGCTCTTCATCAAAGCACCGTACATACCCTGCGGAGATTTGCAGGAAGAAAGGTTGGGGATAAATTCGGGGAAGTAGTGTTCGCAATATTTGACCCAGCCCGGAGAGCAGGATGTAATAAGGGGAAGAACTCCTCCGTTCTGAACTCTGTTTATAAATTCGGTGCCTTCTTCGATTATCGTTACGTCAGCCGCAACGTCAACGTCGACAACGGCGTCAAATCCGAGACGACGCATAGCCGCAACCATTTTGCCTTCCGCGTTTGTTCCTATCGGATTTCCGAATTCTTCGCCTATCTGAACTCTGACAGAGGGAGCGGGAGCGATAACGACATGCTTTGATTCGTCGGAAAGAGCGTCCCAAACAAGCTTTGTGTCGTCCTTTTCGGTGAGAGCTCCGGTCGGGCAGGCTGCAACGCACTGTCCGCAGGCAATACAGGAGGTTTTTGCAAGGTTCATATCGAAAGCACAGCCGATGTTGGTGTTAATACCTCTTTCGTTTGCTCCGATAACGCCTGCACCCTGTGTGTGTTTACAAACCGCTACGCAGCGGCGGCAGAGGATACATTTGTTGTTATCTCTGATAAGATAGTCGTTTTCGTCTTTATCGTATTCGGGTTTGAAACCGTCGAATTCGCCCGCGTCTTCGATTCCGTATTCAAGAGCGAGAGTCTGCAATTCGCAGTTCTGGCTTCTTGCACAGGAAAGGCACTTGCGTTCGTGGGTCGAGAGAAGAAGTTCGAGAGTCATTTTTCTCGATTCTCTTACTTTTTCTGTGTTGGTAAATACTTCCATACCCTCGTTTACAGGGTAAACGCAGGAGGCAACAAGGCTTCTTGCTCCCTTGACTTCCACAACGCAGATACGGCATGCACCGATAGCGTTGATGTCTTTAAGAAAGCAGAGGGTGGGAATTTTGATACCCGCGATGTTTGCGGCTTCAAGGATAGTCGAACCCTTGGGAGCCGTTACGGGCATTCCGTTTATTTTAAGATTTATGTCAGCCATCACTTTTCCTCCTTATTTCTTGACGATTGCGTGGAATGCACAGTTGTCGATACATACGCCGCATTTTACGCACTTAGTCTGGTCGATCGTGTGCTGCTGCTTGACGGCACCGGAAATTGCACCGACCGGGCAGTTTCTTGCACATTTCGTACAACCTTTACAAGTGTCGAGAATCTCGAAATGAACGAGTTTCTTGCAGACGCCTGCGGGACAGGTCTTGTCCTTGATGTGTGCGATATACTCGTCTTTGAAATATCTCAGGGTGGAAAGTACGGGGTTCGGAGCTGTCTGTCCGAGTCCGCAGAGGGCGTTTTCTTTTATGTAGTAGCAAAGTTTTTCCATCTTGTCGAGGTCTTCCATCGTGCCTTTGCCTTCGGTTATCTTGGTGAGAAGTTCGAGAAGACGTTTTGTTCCTACACGGCAGGGCGTACATTTACCGCAGGATTCGTCAACGGTGAATTCAAGGAAGAATTTCGCGATGTCGACCATACAGTTGTCTTCGTCCATGACGATAAGTCCTCCGGAACCCATCATAGAACCGATAGAAATAAGGTTGTCGTAATCTATGGGAATATCAAGGTGCTCGGCAGGTATACATCCGCCGGAAGGCCCTCCGGTCTGAGCCGCTTTGAATTTCTTGCCGTTCGGAATTCCTCCGCCGATTTCTTCGATAACGGTGCGGAGAGTTGTTCCCATAGGAACTTCGACAAGTCCCGTATTTGTGATTTTTCCGCCGAGAGCGAAAACTTTAGTTCCCTTGCTCTTTTCTGTACCCATGGAGGCGAACCATTCGGGTCCGTTGAGGATTATCTGCGGAATATTTGCGTAAGTTTCAACGTTGTTGAGAACCGACGGTTTCTGGAAAAGTCCTTTTTCGGCAGGGAAGGGAGGACGGGGTCTCGGTTCGCCTCTGTGACCTTCGATCGAGGTCATAAGGGCTGTTTCTTCGCCGCAGACGAACGCTCCGGCACCGAGACGGATATCCATATCGAAATCAAAGCCCGTTCCGAAGATGTCTTTACCCAAAAGACCGTATTCGCGAGCCTGTTTTATGGCAATCTGCAAACGGTGAACGGCAATAGGATATTCCGCTCTGACATAAACGTAACCCTGGTTTGCACCTATCGCGTAACCCGCAATAGCCATTGCTTCGATAACCGCGTGGGGGTCGCCTTCGAGAACCGAACGGTCCATAAACGCACCGGGGTCGCCTTCGTCGGCGTTGCAGCAGACATATTTCTGATCTGCGTCTTTTACGATGTTTCTTGCAAGAGCCCATTTTCTTCCGGTCGGGAAGCCTGCACCTCCGCGTCCGCGAAGACCCGACGCAGTAATAACATCGATAACTTCTTCAGGCGTCATTTCGGTAAGAACTTTACCGAGAGCCTGATATCCGTTCATACCGATATATTCTTCGATATTTTCGGGGTTTATAACGCCGCAGTTTCTCAACGCAACTCTCTTCTGTTTTGCATAGAACGGGGTTTCGGAAAGGGAAACGGCGTGAGCGTTTTTCTCGGCTGCTTCGATTTCGGCTTCTTCTTTCGCGTTATGCGGTTTGTAGATAAGTCTTTCTACCGGGCGGCCTTTGAGAATATGCTCGCTTACTATTTCGGGAACGTCGTCAAGCGTTACCATATTGTAGAATGTTCCCTCGGGATATACTATCATAATGGGACCGAGAGCACAGAGTCCGAAGCATCCGGTTCTTACGACCTGAACTTCGTCTGCAAGTCCCTGTGCGGCGATTTCTTTTTCGAGAGAGGCCGCGATTTCCATACTCTTTGAGGAGGTGCATCCGGTACCTCCGCAAATAAGGATATGAGAACGAATCATTGTTTACTCCTCCAAATAATTATTTCGTAGCGGTCCCTATCGTGTATTCTTCGACAATTTTTCCGCCTTTAAGATGCTTTTCGACAACTTCCTTTGCCTTTTCGGGAGTCATCTTTACATAAGTTACCTTGTCTTTGCCGTTTTCGTAAACTTCTACGACCGGCTCATACTGGCAAATTCCGATACAACCCGTCTGGGTTACCATAACGGAATCGTCAAGTCCCGCATTCGCAACTTCTTCGACAAAAGCCGAGAGAACGGGGCGTGCACCTGCCGCAATTCCGCAGGTGGCCATACCGACGACAACTCTTACTGTGTCGTCCGCACCCTCGCGGATAGCGACTTTTTTCTGCATCTTTTCTCTGATAGCAGCAAGTTCTGCCAAACTTTTCATTGAAAAAACCTCCAAATATATTCAAATTAAATATTATAAACTCAGTTTTTATACGCCTCTTCAAGATACTCTTTTATCCAGACTAAAACTTCGGGTTCGGAAAGAGAAACATCTCCCAATATCTCCCTTATTTCCGCTGTCGAAAGATGAACTTTTCTTTCGGGCGTATTGTGTTCAAAAACAAAATCCCTGTCGGGGTCTCCCTGAATGAGAGTAACAACCGAACCGACAACATCTCCGAGCGGTGTGAAATCGATACTTTTCGTGTCGAAAGTTGCCGTCACGGTCGTACCTCGGTCGTTTCCCGATGTTTTTGAATCTATATTGACGCTTCCGCCGGTCTGCTCCGCGGCAAGAATAAGAAAGGGGATACCGAGTCCGACTTTTCTTGTCTTGCGTGAGGTGAAAAACGGGTTCGAAACGGATTTTACCGTCTGCTCGTCCATTCCGCAGCCGTCGTCGGTTATTCTGAGCGTCAATATGCCGTTGCTGTCTTCATTTATATATATACCTATGTTTTTTGCTCCTGCCCGAACGGAGTTTTTCGCTATATCGAGAATGTTTAGCGATAATTCTTTCATGCTTTTCTCCTGCCGAGTTTTTCTATAAGCTTTTGTCTTACCCTTGCCGAAGAATACGGCTCGTCGTCGATTTCAACGGAATTTACCGCCTCCGAAATTTTCCAGAGGTTGTGGGCGTCGCTGCTGGAAAGAATTTCAAGACCGTCAAGGGAAGAATATTTTTCCGTATAAGACGGGATATTCTCCGAAGAATTGAATTCGCAGCAGGTAAACCCCGGTTCTGGCGGAATATCTCCGAGAATCGAGATAATCCCGTTTGACTCTCTGTCGACGTGTGCCGGATAAATAAGTCCGCCGCGGCGTCTGACTTCGCTTACAGCTTCGTCCGTTGAAAAAGAAGTCGCGGAAATGAGAAGCGTTTCTTCCGTTCCGATAACTTCGTCGTTTTCTCCGTATATAAGCTGATTTCCGAAAATTTCGGGCTTGTTTTTAACGGGTAAAAGTCTTTCGTGAATAATTTCGCCGAATTCCTCGGCGTTTTCGAGTTCGGGAAAGAGACATATAAGGTGAATGTCTTCCGAGGTTGTAAGTTCGACTCCTCCGACGGGGACTATTCCGTAACGCCTGCAAGCCGTGAAAAACGGTCGCAGATTTTTACAGGAATTGTGGTCGGTGAGTGCCATTATTCCGAGTCCGGCAATTGACCCCATTCCCGCGATGTTTTCCGGCGTCATATCGTCGTCCGCACAGGGGGAAAGGCAGGAATGAATGTGAAGATCGTAAAAATAGCGGCTCATTTTATGAGACTTGCAATCTCCGAGCAGAGAGCAAAAGTGCTTTTTTTGCTTCGGAGAATATTTACGCCCTCGTCTTCCGCTTTTTCAAGGGTTTCTTTGTCGATATCGGAATTTTCGGCAAGGATAACGCAGGCAACGTCTCTTAACGAGGCAACCGCGACCACGTTTATATTTGACATAATCGTAACCCACGCGTCGCCTTCGTCGGCTCTTCCCATGACCCAGCTTAAAAGATCGCCTGCATATCCGCCGGTAACTTCTTTTTCGCCGTCGGGAAGAGTGAGGACTTCAAGTCCTGCCTTATCCTTTAATTCTCGAACGTTCATAAAAGACCTTCGTTTCTTTTCAGCAGTATTATGCAGTCCTTTATTTCCGCGTTGCCTTTGACTATATCTTCCGCAAAGGCTCGGCAGGTCGGCGAACCGCAGGAACCGCAGTCGAGCTTCGGCAGCTCTTCGCATATCTGCTGAATTTCGAGCATTTTCTGCATTGCCTCCGTCTTGTCGTCCGATAAGCTGTTTACCGGAGTATATTCAAGAGGCTTTGTCCATAGATATTCTTTTCCCGCTTTTTCAAACTCTTCGTCCGAAACAACGCCGCTCTTTTCGATAACGTGGTTTCTCGAAACGGGAAGATAACGCTTCAAAGACTGTAATCTTGCCTTTGCAATGTAAGGATTTTCAACAGTCAGCGTTCCTCCGACGCAGCCGCCGTTGCAGGCGTTGAGTTCGATGAATTCGAGCGAGGAAATGTTGTCGTTTTCTATTTCGTCAAGTACCTTTATCGCGTTTTCAATGCCGTCCGCCGCAAGATATCTGTCGTTAAAAAGGGCGGTGGCTTCGCCTCCGGTACCTGCCCAACTTATTCCGATAAGCCCTGTTTCCGAAAGCATTTCGGGAACTTCTATTTTGTTCATTTCCGATATCAATCTGAAATAAACGTCGCTCATCGAAAGCACGGCGTCGATATCGCTTTTCGAAACGCCGAGCGGCCGTCTTGCGTAACTTACTTTTGCCGGACACGGAGAAATAAAGAATATTCCGATGTCTTCGGGTTTCAGTTCCTTATGCGTTTCAAGAACTTTTTTTCGTGCCGCTCTCGCCGCGATTTCAACGGGAGGAAGTACGGGCAAAACATTCTTATAAAGGCTCGGAAACCTGTTTTTTATAAGTCTTACGATAACGGGACAAGCCGAGGAAATAACGGGTTTTGTAATCCCGTGTCTTTTTATGTAGTGACGGGTGTATTCCGATACGAGTTCTGCGGCACAGGAAACTTCGTAAATGCCGTCAAATCCGCAGCGAAGTAAAGCCGTCAATACAATGTCTATATCTTCAAGATTGTCAAACTGTCCGAAAAGTGCGGGAGCGGGGAGAGCTACTTTGAATTTGTAGCCGTTAATCGTGTCGAAAGCGTCGAACTGTGCTTTTTTCGCGTTATACGGGCAAAGCCTTATACATTCGCCGCAGTCGATACAGCGTTCCGCGGTAATAACCGCCTTGCCGTCCCTTATTCTTATCGCTTCCGTGGGGCATCTTCTCAAACAATGCGTACAGCCTTTGCATTTGTCCTCCGCAAGAAGGACCGAATGGAATTTTTTGTCTTTTTCCATTGGCTACCTCCGTATTGCGATTCAGAGTTTTACCTCCATGGTGATTTTCGTTCCGACGCCGACGGTCGACTGAATGTCTATACTGTCGGTGTATCTTTTCATATTCGGAAGACCCATTCCGGCTCCGAACCCGAGAGAACGGATATTGTCCTTTGCGGTTGAATATCCCTCCTGCATCGCAAGCTCGATATTTTCAATACCGGGACCCGTGTCTTCGAGAATTATGACTATTTTTTCGGGATAAACGAGAACATCGGCTGAACCTCCGTTCGCGTGGATTACCATGTTGATTTCGCCCTCATACATCGCAATGGATACTCTTTTTATGATGTCAGGGTCAATGCTTAACTGTCTTAAAAGTTTTTTGACTTTGACGGAGGCTTCTCCTGCCGATGTAAAATTGTCGCCGTCGACATCAAAATGAAATTTTACCGCGTCAGTCATGTTTCGTCTCTCCGCCGCGAAGTCCGTTTTTATAGAGTGCTCCGCAGGCTGTGAACATTCTTTCGGTTGTCGAAAGAACGACGATTCCCGCGTCTTTTGCAAGCTCTATTACGTCGTCGGCCGGCATTTTTCCGCGGACAAAGACTATACATCTCATATCCATCATCTCGGCGGTTCTTACAACTTGGGGGTTGACAAGCCCTGTGAGAAGCACCGCCTGCTCCTTTACGAAAGCGAGAACGTCGCTCATCATATCCGAGCCGCATGCCGATTTGACATCGTTTTCGATTAGGTCTTCTCCGCAGAGAACTTTGGCGTCAAGCAATCGGGCGATAGTGCTGATTTTCATTTTGAAATCCTCCGTTTTTGTTCGGAATCAGTATTTCTTGAGAATATCGGGAATCTGGTCTGCGGTAAGTTTTCCGTAAACGTCGTCGTTGACGGTCATAACGGGAGCAAGTCCGCAGCAGCCGATACATCTCGTCGCTTCAAGCGAGAATTTTCCGTCGGAAGTAACCTCTCCGCTCTGGAGTCCGAGTTCGGAACAAACCTTGTCGTAAACCTCCTGTGCTCCTTTGACGTAGCAAGCGGTTCCGAGGCATACGCCGATTTTGTACTGACCTTTCGGGTTCAGTGCGAACTGTGTGTAGAATGTTGCGACACCGTAAACTTCTTCGATAGCAATACCGAGGTCGTCGGCTATCATTCTCTGAACTTCTATCGGAAGATATCCGTATATCTCCTGTGCCTGCTGCATAACCGGCATGAGAGCTCCCGGCTGATCTTTAAGTCTTGAAGTAAGCTCGTGGAGTTTAGCTTCCTGCTCGGCTGTTCCCGCAAAGGGAATCTTGCAGATTTTTTCTTTTGCCATTCTGATTTTCATCCTTTCTGAAAAGTCGCGGGAAAAGTATCTCCATAATCTTTCCCGTCACATATAGATAATATATTTATCGATAAATATATAGATAATATATATATCTATTGCTTAGAAAATTATAACACAACTGTTACTATATTGGAAGTATAATAAAAAAAATGTTGTTTTTTGTTTGAAATTTCGGGTAAATATCTTCCCGAAAACGGAAAAATCCGAAAGTGCGTTCCCTTTTTGCGTACTTTCGGATTTATATTGTAAGTCTTTGGACGGCGATAAGCCTGCCTATGATTTTCAATTCGTTTCGCTTTTCTTTTTCTCCGTTTCTTACCGACACCGAAAAACCGTCGGGCGTAAATTCGGCAAGGACGACTTTTTCAACTTTTCCGTCGTCGATAATCGCGGCCTCTCCGCTTTTTATTCTTCCTGTTTTTTTAAAAATAAGAAAGTCTCCGGGAAGACAGCCTTCGGGCAAAAATCCGTCGGACGATGCCTCTGTCGCGAAAAAGCCGTCGCCCCTTATCTGCGAAGAGGGGAGCCAGAGGTAAAAGAGAATTTTTTCTTTCGGGAAAAGAGTGTCGTCTTCCGAAAAAAGCTCCGAATAAACGGGCACGGGAATGGCTTTTGCTCTGACTTTTCCCGAAACCGTGCCGATACTTCTTTTCTTGCCGTTTCCGCAGGATAAAACCCCGTCTTCTTCAAGTTTTTTTACATATCTGTAAGCTGTCGACGGCGAAACTTTGAGATGCGACGCGATTTCCCTTACCGTCGGGCTTGTTCCGTTTTTTGCGGAAAAATCCTCGGTAAAGCGTATCAGCTTCTGATATTTTTTGTTTCTGTTCAGCATAAAATTCCTTTTTCGAAAAGCCGTCTTGCCTTTAATATCGCCGTAACGGTCTTTCCGTCTTTGATTTCTCCGTTTTCCGCCATTTCGTAAATTTCGGGAAGCGGAAGTTTGATCTTTTCGATAAATTCGTCGGGGTCGGGAGTTCCTTTCTTAAAACCCGTTATTTTCGCTGCGAACATTGAGATTTTTTCGTCGCAATAGCCGGGCGTCGGATAAAATTCTCCGAGAAAAACAAGGTCTTCGCAAAGTGCGTCGATTTCTTCGTTGAGTTCTCTTCTTGCACTCTCTTCCGCCGTTTCGCCCTCTTCGCAAAGCCCTGCGACAACTTCGGTTATATATTCGTCGAAAGGATATCTGTATTGCTTTACAAGATATCCGTATCCGTCGCCGTCATAGGCAAAAATACAGACCGCGGGGCAATGTCTTACGACTTCACGCTCGACTTCCATTCCGTTTTCGAGACGAACCCTGTCTTTTTCTATCTTCATTATTTTTCCGCTGAAAATTCTTTCCGAACTTATTTTTTCGGGTCTCATCGTATCACTCTCTTTCCCGTTTATTTTATCATAAATTATTATAAATGTAAATAGGATGAACGGGGGTGAAAAAAATGTCTTTTTCTTTCTCGGAATTCGTTAAAAAAACCGAAAACGCGAAAAATGTTTTTTCAATAGGCAAAAGCTGGCTCGGAAACGGTCTTTATGTCCTTTTGTCGGGGACGGGCGATAAAAAACTGCTGGTCTGCGGCGAGCTTTTGGCAAACGACGGAGAAATCGCGGAAATAATCAGCGGACTTGCTTTTGCGGATTTTCGTGATGTGAATTCCGTTTTTAATCTCCCGAAAATATTTTCCGCTGTTTCGGTCTATTTCCTGCCTTTTCCGAATCCGGACGGCAGCTGCCTGCGGCTTCACGGAGAAAATTTTCAAAATCCCTTCTCCGAAAGGATAAAAAGGTTTGTTTCGGACGGCGATTTTTCAGGCTTTACCGCAAACGCGAGGGGAGTGGATATCGACAGAAATTTTGCTTCGGGACACCGTGTTTTTGAGAAAAACGGACCGTCGTTTTCGGGATATTGCGGCGACTACCCCGAAAGCGAAAAGGAAACCGCGGCAATTTCCTATTTTTGCAGAAAGGAAAATTTCGACGCCGTTCTTGTTGTCGGAAAGGACGAAAAAAACTGTTTTTCTTCGACAAATTTTCCCGATAAATTCGAAAAAATAGTCTGCGGCTACTGCAATATTCCGATAATTTCGCCGAAATACAAAGACGGCAGTTTTCTTCTTTGGCTCAAAGAAAGCGAAACGCCTACGATAAGCCTGAACCTTTCTTTTGACGGAAGAGCCGATGAACTGTTTTTCTCGACTGTGATGCTTACCGCTGCCTCTTGCTAAAAGCGAGAAAATATGCTAAAATAATGTCGATAAAAATATCGGAGGCAGATATGTTCAAAATTCTTATCGCGGAAGACGACGCCGAACTCCGTCAGCTTTTTTCGCGTGTGCTTACAAAAAACGGATATAACGTAAAGGGCATTTCGAACGGCAGGGAAGCCCTCGACTGTATGGAAAACGACTTTTTCGACCTTATAATTTCCGATATAATGATGCCCGAAGTCGACGGCTACGAGTTTGTCAGGCTTCTGAGGGAATGTAACGATAAAACCCCCGTTCTCATGATAACCGCAAAGGACGCTTTCGACGATATGCGGCAGGGGTTTGATTCGGGAACGGACGATTATATGGTAAAGCCGGTAAACGTCAATGAAATGGTTCTCCGC
>CAKSPP010000008.1 GCA_934481505.1 uncultured Eubacteriales bacterium | reverse complement strand
ATTAAGAGACGCGGGAATTCCGACCGAATAGAGTTTTCCTATCGTCCGTTTTTCGGGGCGGAAATGCTTTTTCCTTATTTTAACGCAAAGCGGACGGGCAAAATATACGATAAGATAGACCGCGAGCGAAACCGTCTGCCCGATTCCCGTCGCGAGGGCGGCACCCTCAATTCCCATTTTCGGGAAAGGGCCTAAGCCGAAAATCAAAACGGGGTCAAGGACTATGTTTGCGATACATCCTGCTGAAAGCCCGACCATCGTGACATTCATTTTGCCTGCCGACTGGAACACTTTTTCAAAGACAAGCCCGACATTTATTATAACCGCAAACGCGAAAACGACCGTCGAATAGCTTTTCCCGAGAGCTATCACGTTTCCGTCGGAAGTGAAAAGAGAAAGAAATGCCGAAGTCCCGAAAATCCCGACAACGCTTCCGATAATTCCGTGGATAACCGACAGCAAAAGCCCCTGGGTTGCGGCTCTGTCGGCTTTTTCCTCTTCCTTTGCACCGAGATAAAACGAAACCGCGGCGTTTACTCCGACCCCGAACCCTATCGCGACGGCGTTTATAAGATTTTGAACGGGAAAAACGAGCGAAAGGGCGGTCATCGCGTCGTCGCTTATTTTCGCGACGAAAAAGCTGTCGACAATGTTGTAAAGCGAATTTACGAGCATTGAAAGAACCATCGGCAGCGACATCGACAAAACAAGCGGAAGTACCGGTTTTTTACGCATGAAATCTGTATCCATATTTATCTCCTTCGGGCAAAAAAAATACCACACGCGGTGTGCGTGTGGCGAAAAGATGACTTCGTCCGGAAAAATCCACAACAATTTTCTGTCAGATTATATCAGAAACCGAGCCGTTTGTCAACAGTTCTCCGATATCTGACGAAAAAGCCGTCGATTTTTTCTTTATTGCCGAGGGGATATATGTTTCTTTGTTTACCGTTATATAATACGCGTCGGGAAGGTCTGCGGTCAATTTTATAAACGGATATTTTATTATTCCGGGGGTGTTGTATCCGACTCCGAGTTCGAGAAAGAGGATTTTCCCATTGCTGTTTTCGCGGAGAAACTTCCCGTATCTTTCATATGCCGCGTGCCAGCCCGCGTCTTCCGCAAAACGGTTGTCGCAGCGGAGATTTGTCGTCAGAGGTTTTCCGCAGACGGGACATCTCGGAATGAGTTCTTCGGGAATTTTCATATCCTTTTGCTCCGAAACCATTCTTTTTATCGCATTTTCGTTTTCGTATGTCCACTGCCTGCAAGGCTCGGAACATTGAAAAAGCCCGTAGTCGCCCTGAACATAAAAAAGCCTTTCTTTGTCAAAGCCCGATTTCTGAAAGCAATGGTCAACGTTCGTCGTTATAACGAAATAGTTTTTGTCCTTTACAAGCGACAAAAGCGAGGCGAAGACTTCGGGCTTCGGGATATTTTTATAGCGGTTTATCAGAATATAACGGCTCCAATACGCCCAAAATTCGCGGCTGTCTTCAAAGGGATAAAACCCGCCCGAATACATATCGTGAAAGCCGTATTTTTCTTCGAAATCCGCGAAATTATCCGAAAAGCGTCTGCCCGAATATTCAAAGCCCGCGGAGGCGGAAAGCCCTGCTCCCGCTCCGATAACGACCGCGTCCGCTTTGTCAATTTTCTCTTTTAATTTTTGATAGTTCTCTTTCGTAGAGCCGTCTGTCTTTTTCTGTGAAAACATCGAAAATCACCTTCTTTACCGAAACGCTCTTTTTAAGAAATTCCGAAACCGTCCCGACTGCGATTTTCGCCGCTCTGTCGTTCGGGAAGCCGTATTCGCCCGTCGAAATGCAGCAGAAAGCAACGCTTTCAAGCCCTGCGTTTTCCGCTGCCGAAAGGGACGACAGATAGCAGCTTTCGAGCGTTTTTTCGTCCTTTTTCATCACTCTGCCGCGGACTACGGGTCCCACCGTGTGAATAACATATTTTGACGGCAGACAAAACGCGGGAGTGATTATCGCCCTTCCCGGAGCGGCGGCTTTGCCTTTCATTATTTCGTTGCAGCAAAGCCGCAGCTCAACGCCCGCAAAGGTGTGAATGGCATTATCGACGCAGCCGTGATTCGGACAGAAACAGCCGAGCAAAGCGGGGTTTCCGGCGTTTACTATCGCGTCGCAGTCGAGGGTAGTTATGTCGCCCGAAAAGAGGTACATTCCGCCGCAAACGGGAAAAAGCCCGTCGGTGCGGACTATTCCCTTTTGATTTATTTCTTCTTTTAAGTACGAATCCTGAATTTCAAGAAATTCGCCGCTTGCTTCTTTCGGGGGTCTTATATTGAAAAGCCCCCGTAAAAGCCGTTTTTCTTCGGCTTCGCTTTCGGGAAAGAACGGTTTTTCTTCCCTTTCGGCAAACAGATATTTAATAAGATAAAGTCTTTTTTCTTTTTGAGTCATATTATTCGTGAGGGAAGAAAAATCCTACCGTCATGTCGAGATAGTTTTCTCCGCCGTAGTTTCCGTATTTATTTTTGACCTGTTCTTTCATTTCGGAGGCATCTTTGCAGTCCGCCGCAATCTCTTTGAGGTCTTTGAGATAAGCGATTTTCGTCGACGCGTCTTTGAGGTCTTCGGGGGTGTAGTGAGAGGTTAAGATAAGGTCGTAACCTGCCGAAATATAGCCGTCAAGCTGGGAAATAATCGCGTCGGCGTGACCGCAGCCCGCGACGATTGAGTGGCAGTCGTGACCCATCATGTGAGTATAAACGCAGTTTATTTCGGGGAAGGAAATGTCATAGGCTTCGCCGTTCGATTTGATATTCATTTTTATTCCGGCAATCTCAACGTCTCCGTCGGAAAGGATATTTTCGGCGTTGCATTTTGAAGAGTCGAAAATTTCGCCGAACGCCTGCGTGAAGTTGGAAATAAGACCCGCTCCGCCGCCGTTGGTGTTATATTCGACCGAAGATTTTGTTCCGTAAGCGGGAACTTCGGGCAAGAACGAAGCTCCTGCCGCATGATATGCGACCATTTTCGCTTCTACTTTGATATTTTCCTTTTCGAGCCATGCGGTAAGTTCTTTGATGTTGTCGAAGAAGCAGGGAAGTTCGACGACGACGCCTTTGCCGTTTTTTGCGACAACGAAAACTTCATCGTCTATAAAATCATTTGTTTTATATGCGTAAAGTTTGGTTTCTCCGAAATCGTAAACGCCGATTTCGCCTTTTTCGAGTTTGATTGTTGTGAAAGTGTTCTTGTTCATTTTTTTCTTTCTCCTTTTTTTCGGAGCGGCCGTTCTCCTTTGATGGCTCTATTATAGCACCGCCCGATTTTCCTGTAAAGTACGCACTTTTTTGTCATATAGTTACCCCGAAGTAACCTTTGGGCGGTTACCATGTGGTGACCTTTTGACAACAGTGCGGAAAAATCGGAGAAAAAATTTTTTTGAAAAAACTTGAAAAAATTTTTCTCTTGTGGTAAAATAAGGCTGTAAGTTTCAAAAAGATACAAAGGAGAGAAAAAGATGGCTGCGATAAAAGAATTCCCGGCGTGCCCGGTCGAAACGACCCTTTCGCTTATAGGAAACAAATGGAAAGTATTGATTTTAAGAGACCTTATGACCGGAACAAAGAGATTCGGAGAACTCAAACGCTCGGTCGGCGATGTTTCACAGAAAGTCCTGACGGCACAGCTTCGCGATATGGAAGAAAACGGGCTTATTTCGCGTAAGGTCTACGCCGAAGTTCCGCCGCGTGTCGAATATTCCTTAACGCCGCTCGGCGAAAGTTTAAGCCCGATACTTTCGGCAATGAAAAATTGGGGCGAAAATTTCAAAGAAACGCTTAAATAAAATAGGCGATATTCCGAATAAAAAAAGTCCGCAGAATTTTCTGCGGACTTTATGTCTTTTAAGCAATAATTACTTAAGTTCGACTTTTGCACCTGCTGCTTCGAGAGCTGCTTTAAGAGCTTCAGCTTCGTCTTTGGAGACGTTTTCTTTGATGTTCGAAGGAGCTTTGTCAACGAGGTCTTTGGAATCTTTGAGTCCGAGGCCTGTAGCGTCTCTGACAGCTTTAACAACTGCCATTTTGCTTTCGCCTGCGTCAGCAAGAACAACGGTGAATTCGGTCTGTTCAGCTGCTGCTGCGGCACCGTCAGCGGGAGCTGCTGCAACTGCTGCAACGGGAGCTGCGGATACGCCGAACTCTTCTTCGAGAGCCTTTACAAGGTCAGCAAGTTCAAGTATGGTAAGGGTTTTGATTTCTTCGAGTATATTGGTGATTTTTTCGTTAGCCATTTTAATTTCCTCCTGAATAAATTTTAATTTAATTTAAGCATAAATTATGCTTCTGCGGCTTCGCCGTTTTCTTTGTCGATCTTTGCCTGAAGAACATAAGCAAGACCGTAGAGAGAAGACTGCAAACTTCCGAGCATCTTTGCGATAAGACCTTCTTTGGAAGGAATTTTCGAAAGAGCGATAACTCCGTCTGCGTCAAGAATTTCGCCGTCGATAAAGCCTGCTTTGACGGTGAAGTTTTCGTGATCTTTTGCGTAGTTGCAAAGGATCTTTGCTGCTGCGACCTGATCGTCGGATGTCGCAAGAGCGGTTGTTCCGTTAAAGATATCGGAAAGAGCACCGTAGCCGATTTCTTCGACTGCAAAACGAGCGAGAGTATTCTTTATAACGGAATATTCAACGCCTGCTTTACGGAGTTCGTTACGAAGAGCGGTGTCGTCAGCAACGTTGATACCTTTGTAGTCAACGAAAACGCCGGCGTTTGCATTCTTCATTTTCTCGGCAAGGTTCTTTACGATTTCTTTCTTCTGTTCGAGAACTTTTGCACTGGGCATTGTTGTCACCTCCTGTATTATTCGGAGATGCTTTCAAAAAAACAGCTCTTTCACGGAAAATATCGTGAAAGAGCGTAAATCTCGGGAAAAAACTATTAAACTCTTCCTCGATAGGTATGTTTAAGCGAAAGCACCTATTGTCTTAGGACCTTGCTATTATACCATAAACCGAGGCACGAGTCAATATGAAAATCGTAAATTTCGGCGAACTTTTTATACAATATGCCGAAGTATCGGGATTTTTCTTATTATAAAGACGCAGAGAGCGGCGGTCGCATAGATAAGGAACGGCAAAAGAAGCCGCAGCTGCCAGCAGGGAACGGTGAAAACTTTCAGATATTCGCGGAAGATAAACATATGTATGAGATATACCCCGAAACTCAAAGCTGAAAGCTCGGAAAGAATTTTTACTCCGTTTTTGCTTTCTGCGATTTTCTTATTGAGAGGCAGGTATTTGAAAAATACAAAGACCGCAGCGGCAAGGAAAACGGAATGAAAATCGAGATATCCGAAGAAAAATTTGTTTATCTGTCCGTCGCGGGCCGAAAGGAACCATGTTCCGAAATAACGCAGGCACGCCGAGAGAATTCCCAAAAGATAGATAAGATATCTTTTCTTCTTTGACAGCTCTTCGGTGGATAAAAGATAACCGAGAACCGTGAAGAGAAGAAAGCCTCCGAGAGCCGGAAGAGTGAGATTATAGTTCCACTTGATTTTCAGAACTCTGAATAAAAACGGGCAGACGGATTGCAGGATAAAGCCTGTGCCGACGGCATACCAAAGCGTTTTTCTTTTATCCGCAAGAAGAGAGATAAGCGGCATTGCGAGATAGATTGAAAACAGCGGAATAAAGAACCAGTAAACATTTTCAATCGATGTGTTGAAACAACGCGAGATAAACTCACGCAGTCCGATACCCCCGTCTACCCCCCCCCACGGGAAAATCCGCTTCTGCATGGCGAAAACGAGCGTCCAGACAATAAACGGAACAAGAGTTCTCAATGCTCTTTTCTTAAAGAATGTTTTCGTGTCGTATTTGTCTCTGTAACGCATTAAAGCCGCACCCGAAAGCATGAAAAATATCGGGACGGCAAAATAAAAAAGCGTTTCGACCGCCATTGCCTGCTTCCAGGCGAGAGTGTCCGAATATGTATGGGCAATTCCGTTGCAATGGAGCATTATTACCGCGAACGCCGAAAAGATATTCAGCATGTCGAAGTAAACGGTTCTCTGTTTCATAAATCCCCCTGTTTTGAAAAACGGCGGTAACAACCGCCGTTTCTTAACTGTGCTTTATTATGATTTTCCGTATCGAATTTATCATAAAGTTGATATTTTTGTCTTTTGTTACGAAAAGCAAAAGCAGGTAAACCGCAACGCCGGCGGCAAATTGCAAAACCGTGCAGAGGATACCGTGGACTGCAAAGGAAATCGGATAAACCGCGGCGAACATTATCGCCGAGTAGAGCAGATATCGCAGGTTTTCCATTATATATCCCAGCATGTTTATTTCTTTACGGACATAGCAAAGCTGAACTATAACAACGGTGATTTCCGCAATGACGGTTGCTATCGAGGCACCTATCGCGTTGAACATCGGAATGAGGATAAGGTTCAGTATAAAGTTCGTGACGGCTCCGCTGATAACCGAAACGGTGAAGGCGGTCTGTCTTTTTGACGGCAGTAAGAACTGTTTTCCGATAACGGTCGACATTCCTATCGCCAGAATTATCGGGCAGATAGTCATCATGAGCGGTCCGACAGCTTCGTATCCGTCGCCGTAGAACCAGAGCACAAGGTTGTTTGCACACGCCGCAAGTCCGAACATCATCGGACAGCCGAGCATGAATACGAATTTTACCGAATTGCTCATCATTTCGTTTATCTGTTCATGACGTTTATGAGCAAAAGCATTTGTCATTGCGGGCAGCATTACAACGCCGAGCGATGTGATAAGTTGAAGCAATGCCTTAACTATATTCTGCGAATAGGTGTAATACGCAACATTATCGATATCGCTTGCAAGAAGCCCTATCATCGTTTTATCGAGGATTGTATATACTTCGATTGCGATCTGCGGAAGAAACAAAGCAAGCATCGGTTTTATATATGATACTATCGATTTGAATTCCGTTTTTGCTTTTACAAGATATTTCGGAAGATAGAGCCAGAGGGAAATATTTCCGAGAAGAGTCGGAACCGTAATGCAGAGTGCATATTTATAAAGATCGTCCGGGGATTTTATAAATATGAAGATAAGGGCAATTCCCAAAAGTTTGAAAATCGTATTTCTGATTACGATTTTTTTGAAATCTTCCATTCCCTGGAAAAACCAGGTAATATCAAACGCCGTTGAGACAAGTTCGATAACGAGGATTAAAAAGACTGTCCGATACCGAGCCGCAGACAAGGCAAAGACGAGGTAAATAATTATCGCAACGGCGACGGTTGCAAATCGCAGAATGATTATTTCTTTGAATACTTTCGAGCGTTTTTCGGGCTCTTCCTGGCAATAGGCTACTTCTCTCTGTGCGAAAAGTGCACTTCCGAGCGTTCCGAAAAGAACGAAATACGAAACAATCGAGTATGCGTAGTTGTAGATTCCGACAGAGGTCTGTTGGAGAGTGCGGGCAAGATACGGAGATGTTATAAGCGGCGTTAAAACAAGTAATATCTGATACGCCGTGTTGTAAATATAATTCTTAACGACAGTGCCTTTCACCGCAAAACCTCCTATTCTTTGCAGAATTTATCTTCGCACTTTTTCAGTGCGGTTTTGAGATAATATCCTTTTTCGAGTTTTTCGGCTATTTTTTCGACATTTTCAAGCATTTTTGAATATTCTTTATCCGAAACCGAGTTAATCTTTTCTTTTATTTCGGTAAGAGAATCAATACAGATACCGACATTTTCCTTTTCGACAAAGCGAGCCATCGCCGCTTCTTTCCAGATGATAACCGGGTGTCTCGACACCAGATAAAGTGAAGTTTTGTGCGGATTATTGACTTTCAGGTATCGGCCGGTTTCTCCGCTGCAACCGTCGAGGCTGTCGCCGTCCCATATCAGTCCGAATCTGCCGTTGATGATTTCGGGAATTTCTTCCGACGGAAACGAACCCTTGTATTTTATTCGGTCGTTTTCGGCGTCACCGGTATAATTCGGTCCGTAAAGATTGACGGAAGGTCCGTTTTCGATATTTCCGAGCATGTAGACATATGGGCATTTTTCGGGGCGGAGATTTCCTGCAACGATGATGTCGGCTGTATTTTCATCGGCTTCTTTTGCCGAAATCCGTCCGTCCGTTCTGTAATCGAATATTCCAAGCGAAATAAGGCTTTCTTCTGCGAATCCGCGTTCCGAAAAAGCTTTTTTCATAAATTCGTTATGAACGATAAAATAATCGGAATTCGATTTCATGAAGTCGAATTCGTTCTGTGTGCTTTTATCCGACCAAAGGCTTCCCCTTAAAATTTCGGCATCGTGAACAACCGAAATTATCGTGCATTTCTTCGCTTTTTTCAGCTTTTTGATAAAAAACTCTCTTCCGAGCTGCCTGTTATAGAACGGATTCTGAATAAGCACAACGGAGTTTTTCTTGATTTTCAGAAAAGCTCCGAACCATGAAAAGAACGGTTTGACATATTTCAGAGCCCGTTCTGAAAAAGACATATTTTTTATGAAGCGGCATTTGATATATAAGGGCTTGTAGCCGGCTTCTTTTGCAAAAAACGCAACATCTTCGCGTGCCTTGCTCCCCGCATGCTGATTTTTCTGCATTGTTTCGACTATCTGATATTTATTCATATTGTATTTCCATTTATCTTATCGACGAAAGCGATAACGTCGCGTTCAAAGTTGTCGTTCAGTTTTTTGACTTTTTTGACATACGGTTCAAACAGTTTATTATATTCTCCGTAATTTTCAAGCATTGCCTTTGTCAGGGTTGAAATTTCTTTATAGGGATGTGAGTCCATATTGAATTTGAAGTCCGACGGGATGAGAATATCTTTGCTGTTTTTTGCTGCCCCTTTGTCGGAGGTTATTATATTGCAGCCGCAGAGAGCCGCTTCTTTGACAAGTTTTTCGGGGCCGGGGAAGAACCCGAAGTCAAGGTAAACTTTTGATGTGAGAAGCGTTTCTTTTACCTGTGCGACGGTCATTTCCCTTATCGGAACAAATGCCGCTCCGGGGCAATTTCTTTTTATCTCTTCAATCACCGAGGGCATGTATTCGTCTGCCCCTTTACCCGGATTGTATGCGATCTGATTCTTCTTTTCGGGTCGCTCCGAATTTTCAAAATATTCCGCTCTGACAGGACCGTCAAGATAAATCATATCGGAGCTTTTAACTCCGTTTTCTCGCAGATATTCGGCTACATACTCACAATTCTGAGTGTGGAGAATTCCGTCCATATCGAATTTGAAATAGTCTTTTTTATTAAGAAGGTCTTTCAGATAATACAGAGGATACGCAGGCCACGGAAATCTGCCCTTTGAATAACGGTATTTGCATCTTTCCGAAAACGTGTATGCCTCCTCTTTTACATTCCTTAAATAATAATAAAGAGATAGCCAAACTATTACTTTACGCACATTTTTGAATTTTCGGAGATAGTGCGTGTGAGTTTCGGGAGTGCAGAGAACGGTGTTTTCGGTGTCGGGCACATTCTTTATATTTATATATTTTACATTAAAATTTTTGAATTTTTCTTCCGGAACAAAATTCTTCTGATAAAAAGCAACAAATGCTTTGCAGTCTGTGCAGCTGTTGATTTTATCCACAATCTGATGTATTGCCTCGGGTCCGCCGTGAACGCCCTGTGCACACAAAAAATAAATCTCTTTTGCCACGGTCTTACTCCTTTTATTTTTCGAAAGACGATTTTTCGGGCAGCGTTTCTTCAAGAATTCCGAGCAAAAACGCCTGTTCTTTTTCAAAATCGTAATTTAAGTCGTCGTCGCTCAAACATACTGTTTTGTATTTATGACCGAGAACAGCGTCTTTTATTGCCGCATCGTCGTTTCCTATCGAGAAAAATTTTCCTCTCGGCTTTTCGCTCTGGACGATGTTTCCCTTTGCGAACTGCCAATATCTGAAAAGCCACTGGCTGACGTCTTCGTTCGTTCTGAACCTGTGAGAGCAGGTCTCGTCAAGCACCGGTTCTTCCTCTTTCCACACTTCTTCAAGGGTCGATTTAAGAAACGGCTGCATAAGATGAGGATTGTAAAAAGCCGAAAAGCCCTTTCCCGGAAGCATATAAAGATTTTTGAGGGCTGCTTTCGGTGCTTTGAGAGAAAACCATATCTTTTTGTTTTTCATTTCGGTTTCTCTCTTATTGAAATGCCTGTTTATGACGAGCATATTGTTTCCCGTTATATGGTCGATACTTCCGCAGAGAAATCTCAGAGGAATTTCCATTGCGATATCGACGGGCTTGCCGTCCGAAAAGAAATCTTCGGGAGTGCAGGGGGCTGTTAAAAGCAAGTCGTCGTTTGAATAGATGAAATGCTCGGCGAGCCCTTCTATGCGGTGCATATTGAGTTCGATCGGGTGCGAACTGAAAACGGGCAGATATTTTTCCGGCATATAGTCGGAATGTTTTACGACATGGAGTTTCGGATTTGCGGTATTGAGCCATGTCGGAATATGTCCCCAGGTTACGAAATGAATTTTTCTTACCCACGGAGCATATTTTTCGACGCTGCGGAACCAATAGGGCAGAAGCCCCCAGTCACGGTAACGGTTTATATTGTCGTCGGAACCTGCGTCCGGCGAATATTTTCTTTTTTCGGCGAGCCACGCTGGGTCTCCGCCGTCCACCCACGGAACTACAATATCAATGTCAAACATTTTCAATCTTCTCTCCGGCGTCAAGATACGCCATAAGCTGTCCGAGAACTATCCAGAACATTACCGCATTCGGCGAAAAATGATAGAACATTATCGACGAGAACATTGCCGCACACGCAAGAGGGAAAAGGATTGCAAGCTGGAGTGCGACAAAATATTTTTCGTCTCTTTTTACTTTTCTGAATTTTATTATGACAAAAACAAGAATATAACCGATAAACGCAACGGCACTTATTATTCCGAAAATACCGTCGGATATCAGAATATTAAGAATTTCATTGTCAAGGGTTATCATTACCGCATAATCGTTGTTGACAATGTATGTATTCGGCATATTTTTTTGTGCGTATTCGGTAAATCCGCAGTAGGAAAGACCGAATATCATATTTTTACCGGAATGAGTGAAAACTTCGACTCCGCTCTTCCATACGTCGAACCGACGGTTGCTTATATCCTCCGAAAGGTCGTAGCCTCTGTCTATAATATTGTCATCCGGTTTGTCGGGGTCGTTGTCTCCTGTCTGTGAATTTACATAGCTTATGATTATATTGACGGGCTTTCTTATCTGTCTTACTCCGGTAAAGCATCCGGCGGCAATTCCGACGGCGATTACTCCGGATATCAGTATCGTTAAGACCTTTTTCCGGTTGAAAGTTTTTAAGAGAATTGCGAAAACATATATTGCAACGCCTATTGAAAGGACGACCGTCCCCGTTCTTGAATCGGAGAAGACGATATATAACAGATGAACGCCTATGTCAAGGACTATAAGAATTCTTTCCCAAATTTTCTTTCTGTTGCGGAAAACATATATAAGGAATAATATCGTTATCGCACAGGAAACGGCTCCGTGGTTCGGATTGAGGAAAATTCCCCAAAGTCTGCCCCATCTGAAACCTATATTATATGTATAGTTTCCGCCGGGGACATCGTGAGTTTCGCTTACTCCCGCAAAGTAAAGAATAAAGCTTACAACGGTAAAAAGCGTGGTGTAAACTGTAAATGTCGTTGCGGCGATCCGAAGGGTTTTTTTGCAGTTTTCTTTTTTCCTGTTTTTCTCGGTAGTGAAAAGAACAAGGAAATAAAAAGCCCAATAAATGCAGAAAATGACGTTGCTCTTAAAAGAATACTGTCTGTTGAGCAATGTTGAAATTCCTACGGCTCCGACCATCATCAATGAAAATATCGTTATCGGAACCTTGAAATATTTCTTTATATTTATCAGCCTGTAAAGCAAGATTATTGCCGAAAGCAGGAAAGAGCCCCACATAAACGGCTTTATTATCGGTCTGCCGTATGTGAGTCCGCAGCAGCTGAGTATCGCGTATATCATAAAGATAACGGTAAACAGGTTCTGAATAAATTCGATGTTTTTTTCGGAAATTGCGAGTTTGTTCTTCATCTTCTGTCCTCTTGTTTCAGATTCTTTATCTCAACTTGTTTATCTTGTCGAGAAGTTTTAACATTCCGTACATTCTGTGCTTGGAAAAAGCAAAAATTATTTTATGTCGTTTCGACAAATTAGCCGATACATATTTGTTGGTTTTGAAATCGGGGAAATTCTCTTTTGCAAAGTTGTGAAACTTTTTCAAAAGCGGATGGTTGCTGTCTTCGGTCGCCACTCTTAAAGTGCAGAGTACTTCCATATGCATTACGGTCATAAAGCAAAGCTCGTCGTAATATTTTTCAAAAGCGTCGTTTTTCTTGTAAAAATCAAGAATTTCCGAAACGACCGTGAGCATATCCGCGTTTTTGTCGGTGTTTTTTACATGCATTGTCGAACTGTCGCGTTGCAGATATTCATAGAGTATCTTATCTGTAAGCGTAAGCTTTTTTGCAAAAAGAGCCGCTTTCATAACAACGCAGAAATCTTCGTACCATACCCGTTCTGGGAATTTTATGCCATTTTCGGTAAAAAGGCTTCTTCTGTAAAACTTGTCCGCCGCATATGTGTCCGTTATAAGATAATGGATTTTTTCTTTTTCGGTCAGATTTCGGGTTCCGTTTTCCGACGGTTTGAGCGTAGAGGAAACTTTCCCGTCTTCGCCGACAAAATTCATTCCGAAAGAAACTATATCCGAACCGTTTTCGGTCGCGGTTTTATACAGAAAGGAAAGAGCGTCTTCTTTTATATAGTCGTCGCTGTCGACAAAAAGCAGATATTCTCCCGACGCGTTTTCTATTCCCGTGTTTCTTGCTCCGCCCTGACCCTTGTTTTCCTGATGAATGACTTTTATTTCGGGATATTTTTCGCCGAGGCGGTCGCAAAGGTTTTCGCTTCCGTCGGAAGAACCGTCGTCGATCAATATTATCTCATAATCGGAAAAATCCTGATTTACAACGCTTTCGACGCATTTTTCAAGATAGGCTTTAACATTATATACGGGAATTATTACGCTTATTTTAGCCATATAAGTTTTTCCCCTTACAATATAATAACTTTGCCGATTGAGGCAAAGTCGTGTATTTTCGGGCGTTTACGCAGATACGCAAACGCCTATTTTTTATGTTTGATTTTTGAAAATAACATCGGAAGAGAATTCTTTACCGAATAAATAAATCTGCCGAGAGCGAGGCTCTTTTTCGTTTGCTTTTTCTGCAATGCGGAAATCATTATTTTAAGAGAGCGGCTTTCGGGCTTGCCGTAAGGAATCGTTTCGTTGAAAAGATTTTCGGCAAAGACAGAATTAAGCCACTTTTTTCTGTTGTCGGAAGTCATTCCCGAACGCTTGTCGTAAGTCCTTGCTATCGCGGAATAAATGTATCTTGTATATAAAACGGCAATTTCTCCCCTTGTTTCGTCGTCGCACATTCCCCACTTTGAAAACTGCTCGAACAGAAGACGGATTCTCGTTCCGTTAAGCTCAAAGTAGTTCGGAATATAACTTACCGAAAGACTTCCGTCATAGCGGCGGTTATAGTGGTAGGGAGATATCGGAAGAAGTCTTAAACTGTCAAGTCCGTCGAAGACTTTCATATTGAATACTATATCTTCGATAAGGGTGATTTTCTCAAAAACTATCCCGGTTTTTTTCAGATAATCAAGGTCATAGACCTTATTCCACGCATATCAGTACAATGTGTTCTTTTCAAGATAAAGAACCTCGGAACGCACTTCTTCTTTTCCGATAAGATATTTATCTTCGGGAACGATTGTCTTTGTATTTTTTATTTCGCCGTTTTCGTCGGCATATTCTTCGGTAAGTCCGAAAAGAAAAACTTTTGCCGGCGTATTTTCGGACGCTTCCTTTATTTTTTCAAAAAATGTTCCGTCGATATGGTCGTCGGGGTCGAAAAACCATATAAAGCGACCCGAAGCCGCTTCCATACCGGTGTTTCTTGCCGCGGAAAGCCCCATATTTTCGGCGTGGTGAACAACCTTGATTTTATCGCTTTTTTCAGCCGCTTTGTCGCAGATTTCGGGACAGCCGTCGGGGGACTTGTCGTCGACAAGGATAAGCTCGAAATCGTCAAAAGACTGACCGAGAACGCAGTCGATTGTTTTATTCAGATATTTTTCAACTCCGTAAACGGGAGCCACAATGCTTATAAAAGGTCTTTTATCAGTCATTTCGTTTTCTTTCATCTGAATTTTTCCTTATAAAAAGCTCTTTCATAACGCTACCGCTACGAAAGAGCTCAGATCACGGAGAAATCAGCTACTAATCCTTCAACGGGTAGGTTTTCAGGGAAAGTGCCTATTGTCTTGAACCGTCTGATTATAGCATAATTTCGCCGTTAAGTCAATATTCAAATCGGAACTATGATTGAATTTTATATGAACCGGGGTATGAAAATCATCCTTTCTTCTTCGATAAAGCTGCCGGAAATGCCGTTTTCTTCACTTATTTTTTCGGGAAGAGTACGGTATTTTTTTGCGATATCCCAGAGCTTTTCGCCTTTCCGGGCGTAATACAAAACGAGGTTTGTGCCGTCGTCTTCGGGCTTTTCTTCCTTTTCCGAAATTCCGGTTATGACTTCTCTTTTCTGTGAAAGAAAAACGGCTCCGGATACGGAACAGTCGATCGAAAGGCGGATTTCCTTTTCCGTCGGTTCAAACTTAACGGAAGAAACCTCAAGGTTGAGCGTCTGCCTTGCCGAAACACAGTCTTCCGCGTCTCTTTTGAGGGAAAAAGGTATTTTTCTGTCAACAGAGACGATTTCCCCGTCTTTGTCTGCGTATAGGATATTGACGAGAAACTCCCCGCCGAATTGTGAAATATGATTCTCTTTATCAAAGGTCGCCTCTTTGTTTACAGCTGTTGCGGAAATGTCGAAAATTTCGGAAAAATCTCCTATTTCCGCGGTTTCTTCGAATGATACGTTCTGTTTCTGCAAAGCCATTTTTTCGGGAAATACTTCGCTTTTTTCGACTTCTATTTCTTTACCTATCCCGAAAGCGTCTGTGATTATCGTCGCGGTTTTTTCTTCGAAAAGCGAAAGGTTTACGGCGGTTTCTGTCGAATATTCTATCGCGGTTATCTTTCCCTCTGAATTTTCTTTGAGGTCAAAACGGCAGTCGGCAACTTTCGGCAAAATGACCGCCTTGGCGTTCTCGTCGGGAATTTCAATGTCGAAAGACTGTGAAATCACGGTTTTTTCTTCGATGAACGCCGGCTTTTTGATGTCGGGGGAAAGATAAACGATTTTCAGGGTCATATCGCTTTTCACAAGAGTTTTCTTGCCCATCGGCTTCATGTCGGTGTCGGAATAAACGATGTCGTAACGGATTATTCTTTCCATCGCGGGTCTTTTTTCAAGAGAAATTTCTCCCGAATGGCGGAGTGTTTTCGAGACGTTGCCTATCTGCCTGCAAAAGGTTTCTTCCGAAGAAAGGGCCGCGATATTTCCGTCGGCTTTTCCGTCGTCCGAAAGAATTTCCGCCTCTTCTCCGGGAGCTGCCGAAACGGAAAGCAGCACCGACGCCCGAAGCGAAAGTTTCTGCGGGCTCAACGCTCTGATGTCCTTAAAATCAAGCTCTGCCGAGGCTGTCGGAACAGCGTTTTTCATCTCGGAAATATCGGCGGCGTGAGAAAACGGTGCTTTATAGAAAAAACTGTTCAGATTTCCCTCGTCCGACTGATAAAGGACGCGGAATTCGACATTGCCCTCAACCGAAAGTTTGTCTCCGTAAACGGTCTCCGTCCGAATAAACGGGACTGCCTCCGCCCTGACGATCCGCATTACGGGAGGGTAGTAATCGGGCAGCAAAACCTCCGCTTCCGCCGACGCTTCGCTCTTTTTCGTGCAAACCGTGCGGTTTATCGGAATGAAATTTTTAAGATAACTCATAACGGCACCTCATTTTTGACTTTATTCTTGCTTAATATCTATGCCGCGAGGCTTTTATGTATTCATATATATGAAAACATAGTTCATTTTTGTGAACTTGTAATATCAAACCTTGAAACCTTGATAAAATTGTGATATACTGCAATTATGAAGTAGTGCCTGTGCACTCAACCCCGAAAAACAAATTAAAATTAAATAAAGAAAGGTGTTCAAAAAATGAAAAAGCTTGCAAAAGTTTTCGCGATATGCCTGGCGATAACTCTTGTCGCCGGTCTCCTTTCCGCTTGCGGAAGTTCTTACAGCTTCACTGCGGAAGAAGCCGTTGATAACAGCGATTCTCAGCAGAGATGGCTCAAATATCCCGACTCGGCTATCACGATAAACCCCTCTGCCGAAAGCGGAGCAGACGCAACCGACACTAAAAAACAGGAACTTGCTCTCGGAGTTGACGGAAAAACCGTTGATAACGTCCTCTTCACTCTTGAGCAGATGTCCGCCAACGGTTCTGCCGGAAGTACCGAATGGGAAGCAGATTTCTCTGCCGAAACGACCAAAATGAAGAACATGAACAAACTTGTTTCCAACAACAGTAAAGGTTCTGCTCTCGATATCGTCGTTCCCGACCAGAACGCAGGAAAAGACCTCGACGCTTACAATACTTTCAGGATCAGAGGTATTTCCGAAGCGTACCAGTACGATTTTGTAAACAAACAGTACTATCTCGTAATCGAGACGGGCGAATGTGCCGAAAACGTAGATATCAACTTCTACACCTACTCTCCCGTTTACGATCAACTTCTTACTTCCGTCGGCTCGAACGATGTAAAGATCGTAAACATAAACGAGCTTTGCAAATCGATCGACGAAGAAGGTCTTATCACCGATTCCACCAGAGCGTTCTTCGATAT